>JBDQIL010000388.1:0-5144 GCA_040264415.1 Myxococcota bacterium | reverse complement strand
GGGCGGCGGCGGCCCGCCCCCACGCTTCGACCGCTGGCAGCAGCGCGTCGCTCGCCACCAGCACCGACCAGCGGGCCCGCCAGGGGGACTGCTCCTCACGCCGCTGCGCCACCCGAGCCGGCGGGGGCGCGGCGCTGGACACGCCGGTGATGCGGCCGCCGTGCGCCTCGACCAGGGCGCCATCGGCGGCCCGCCAGGCCCCCGCCTCGACCCACACCCAGGGCGAGACCGCCGAGGGAGCGAGGGCGTCGGCCGCGCGCTCGGCCGCCGGGACGCCCCAGCCGTGGACCGCGAAGCCCATCAGGCCCACGAGCAGCCCCGCGACCAGGGCGCCGCGACCGGTCCGCAGGGGCGAGGCGCCCGCGGCTTCGAGGGCCACCCGCTCGCCGCGGTCTTCGAGCTGCGCCGCGGCCAACCCCGCCCCCGCTGCGACCAGGGCCGGGAGCACCGCCACCAGCGTCGCCGGGGTGCGCAGCGCCGCCAGCGCGACGGCCGCCGCGGCCCCGAGGTGGGCCTGCTCCACCCCCACCGCCAGGGCCGACAGGCCCGCCAGCAGCGCGACCACCGTGCCGATCTGCGCGAGCACGGCGCGGCCCACCAGCCGGGCGCCGGTCACCGTCCCCGCCAGGTGGACCACACCGCCGCCGCAGCGATCGATAGCAGCACCACGGGCGCCGCGGCGGCGACCTCGGGCCCCACCCACGACACCAGCTTGTCGGCCAACCGCACCGCGGTCCACCAGCCCACGGTGGTGAGCGCCACCGTGGCGCCGGGCGCGAGCCAGCGGGCCCCGGCCGGCAAGCCCAACAGCAGCAGCAGGGGGAGGGCCGCGGCCGCGGTGGTGCGCTTCATCAGCCACAGCGCCTCGTAGTCGGCGTCGCGGCCGCGCGCGCGCATGCGGCGCACCAGATCGGCAAGGTGCGGCGAGCTGCGCTCCCCCAGCTCGACCCGTCCGGGCGACGGCGTCAGCGGCACCGTGGCCTGGTCGAAGCGCAGCCGCCATCCGGCGGCGGGATCGAGGTGCCGCGCCTCGCCTCGCGTGAGCACGAGGCGCCCGCGGTCGGTCACGCGCCCGGCCGCCGCCGCGACGACGAGGTCGCCGGCCGCGACGAACAGATCGGTCGAGTCGCCCGCCGCGTCGCGGCCCCCCGCGCGCACCAGCAGGGCGTCGCGCCCGACCACCACCGGCTGGCCCGGGCGCAGCTGGAGCGACGCCAGCGACCCCTGGAGCGTGTCACGGGCCGCGGCGCGTCCCCGGGGGGCCAGCTCGTGCCCCAGCGCGGCCTGCAGCACCCCGCCCAGCAGCCCCACCGCGACCAGCGCCGGCGCCAGCCGTCGAAAGGGCGCGCCCGACGCCGACAGCGCCACCAGCTCTCCCCGCTCCCGCAGGCGCACCCCCGCGAGCACCGCGCCCGCGAGCAGCCCCACGGGCAGCGCCAGCTCGAGGGCCGCCGGGAGCAGGGCCAGGCCCGCCAGCGCGCCCGCGCCCAGGCCCGGTCGGATCGGGCTGCGCAGGAGCACCTGCAACGCCAGCAGCGCCGCAGCGGCCCCCCACAGGCCCAGCACAGCGCCCGCCGCCCCAGGGGCCATGGCCCGCAGGACCGCCCGCTCCACGGGCCAGCGGCGGCGGTCCGAGGGCGCGGCCGTCACCGGCTCTCCGCAGGCCGGCGGCGGCTTGACGGGGCGGCCACCACGGCGTTAGCGGCCCCGCTGTTCGGCGGCCGATTGTGGCGGCCGGGTTGGCCGGCGGCGCGCCCACGCGCACCCCCGCTCTGGGCTCCTCCCCACGGCCGATCCACAGAGGTGCCCCTGCCCGCTCCCGGGCCGGGCGCGAGTTCAACGAACAGCGGCCCGGTACCCGGGGCGCAGACAGTGCGGAGATGGGTCATGGAGTTCAACGTCGGGGACAGGGCCGTGTACCCAGGCCACGGGGTGGGCGTCATCCAGGCGATCGAGACCATCGACCTAGAGGGCGCGACGGCCACGATGTACGTCCTCAAGATCCTGGACAACGGCATGACCATCAAGGTGCCCATCCAGAACGCGCAGGCCCTGGGCATGCGCAATGTGATCAACATGGTGCAGGTCAAGAAGGTCTATGACGTGCTGAAGGACCGCGACGTCCCGGCCGACACGCAGACCTGGAACCGGCGCTACCGCGAGTACCTCAACAAGATCCAGACCGGCGACCCCATCGAGGTCGGCAAGGTGCTCCGCGATCTCGCCCTGCTCCGTCACACCAAGAACCTGAGCTTCGGCGAGCGCAAGATGTACGACCAGGCGAGCACGCTGCTCATCCAAGAGCTCGCGGTCGCCAAAGACGTCACGGAGCAAGACATCCGCGACGAGCTCGAGAAGATCTTCAAAGAGTAGCGTGGCCGGCGCCAGCCCTCGACGGGCCTCCGACGGGCCCTCGGTCGGCGCCCCACCGGGCCGGCGGCCCTGACCGAGACGCGCCCGACGCGATAGGGGCGCGCGGTCTGAGCCCCCGGTGCCCCATGACGACCTTGCGCCTCTACAACACCCTGACCCGCCAGCTCGAAGACTTCGAGCCAGCCGAGCCCGGCCGCGTGCGCATGTACGTCTGCGGCATGACCGTCTACTCGTACTGCCACATCGGCCACGCGCGGGCGATGATCAGCTTCGACGTGGTCTACCGCTGGCTGCGCGAGAAGGGGCTCGAGGTCACCTACGTCCGCAACTACACCGACGTAGACGACAAGATCATCGCCCGGGCCGCCGAGCTCGGCGAGGCCCCCCTCGATCTGTCCGAGCGCTTCATCGCCGCCCTCGACGCCGACCTCGCGGCGCTCGGTCTGGAGAAGCCACAGGTCGAACCCAAGGTCTCCGAGCACATCCCCCAAGTCGTGGCCATGGTCGAGCGCCTGGTCGACCGGGGCCACGCCTACGCCACCGACAAGGGCGACGTCTGGTTCGCGGTCGACAGCTTCGAGCGGTACGGCCAGCTCTCGGGACGCAAGCTCGACGACCTGCGGGCCGGCGAGCGCGTGGCGGTCAACAGCGACAAGCGCCACCCCGGCGACTTCGCGCTCTGGAAGTCCGCCAAAGATGGCGAGATCGCGTGGGACAGCCCCTGGGGCCCCGGCCGCCCGGGCTGGCACATCGAGTGCTCGGTCATGGCCACCGAGCACCTCGGTGAGACCTTCGACCTGCACGGCGGCGGCATCGACCTGGTGTTCCCCCACCACGAGAACGAGATCGCCCAGTCCGAGTGCGCGAGCGGGGCCCACCCCTTCGCCACCTACTGGATGCACAACGGCCACCTCACCTTGGTGGACGACGCGGGCGAGCCCATCAAGATGTCGAAGTCGCTGGGCAACGTCATCAACATCCGCGACCTGCTCACCGAGGTGCCGGCCGAGGCCGTGCGCGTGCTCTACATGGAGAGCCACTACCGCCGCCCCCTGCCCTTCTCGCGGGCGCGCCTCGAAGACTGCCTGCAGGCCGCCGAGCGGGTCTACCTCGCCCGTCAGGCCCTCGAGGCCATGGCCGCCCTGCCCGTGGCCGCCACGCCGGCCGAGCTGGCCCGCGATCTGGGCGAAGATGCGCAGGCGCTGGTCGAGACCGTCGAGCGCTTCGCCGGCGCCTTCGGCGAGGCCATGGACGAAGACTTCGGCACCGGCCGCGCGCTGGCCGAGCTCTTCGAGCTGGTGCGCGCCGTGAACCGCTTCGCCAACCACAAGAAGTGGTGGAAGCGGTCGAGCGCCCTGGCCCAGCAGGCCCTCGCCTGCTTCGACCTGTCGGGCCGCGTGCTCGGGATCGGCGGCCGCGACTCCGACGCCTTCTTCGGCGAGCTCACCGCCAAGCTGCTCACCCGGGCCGGCCTGTCGCAGGCCGAGGTCGACGCCAAGGTGGCCGCCCGCGACGCCGCTCGCGCGTCGAAGGACTGGGCCGCCGCCGACGGGCTCCGCGACGAGCTCGACGGGCTCGGCGTGGTCATCATGGACGGCGCGAGCGGCACCACCTGGCGGATGCGGGTGAGCCAGGCCTGAGAGGGCCTGCCGAGCGCGGCGACAGCCGCACGCTCCCTCCAAGACGCAGCGCGGGCGGCCCTCCGAAGAGGCGCCGCCCGCGGTCGTTCAGCAGGCGGTGCTCAGGTCACCGCCAGCCCGGTCACTGGATGAGCACCGCGTTGCAGGCGACGCGCTTGCCGTCCTTCCAGCCCTCGCCGAGCTTCTTGGGGTCGTCGCACTTGCTGTTGATGACCCAGGTCGTGACGTTGCCCTCGAGGGTGGGCGACTTATCGGCCCAGGTGTGGCTGCTGAGCCACTTCATGCGCGGCTGCTTGCCCGACTCGTCGAGCGTGGGGGCCTGGCCCGTCTCGCCGGGCTTGCCGTCGCGCCACACGTCGTAGGTGAAGGTGCAGCCCTCGATGGGGGCCAGCGTGTCGCCCGCCAGATACCAGTAGTGCACGGGGTCGCCGGCCTTGTGCTTGGTCACCGTCACGGCGTTCTGGGGGTCTTCGGGGAAGGCGTCACTGGTGAGCGAGATGAGGTCGCTCTTGTTGGTGCAGTGCTCCCACAGCAGCGGCCCCATGTCGTTCTTCACGAAGGGGTTGGTGCCGGCCGGGTTCGAGTCTTCGAGGCGCTTGCCGTTGAAGATGGTCATGAAGTTGTCGGTGACCCGCAGGCGGCAGGCCGACTTGTCCACCTTGACGTAGAGCAGGCCGCGCAGCTTGTTGCCCACGTTGTTGTTGTTGAGCTGGAACTGCTTCCACTGCGGCGTGTCCTTGTACTTGGCCACGTTCGCGGTGGCCTCTTCGACCGCCGTCTTGATCTCGTCGTCGGTGAGCGAGGGCTCGTACTTGCGGAGCGTCTCGGCGTTGCACTCGGCGCCGCCGGCGAGCAGGGCCTGGCACCAGTCCTTGACCTTGGGCTCCTCCTTGCAGATCTGCTCCTCGCCCTTGGCCTCACAGACGTAGGTGTACATGTCGGCCACAGAGCCCACGTTGTATTTGACCTTCAGCTTGCCGTCCTCGTTGAAGAACCGCATGCGGGTCTTGTGCTCGGGCACCTCGCTCTTGTCGGGGTTGGCCTTGAGGAAGAGCCACTCGGTGTCGGCGAGCGCGTCGATCTTGACGTCGCAGGCGCCGGCGTCGGCGGTGCCGAGGGTCATCTTGCTGC
>JBDQIL010000387.1:0-5149 GCA_040264415.1 Myxococcota bacterium | reverse complement strand
GTGCACACCGTGTGAGCCCGGATCCTACAACCCGCTCGCCGGCACTTCTTCCTCCACCCCTATCCGCCCTGGGCGCTGCTTGCTTTGCCCGGCAGGGAGCTATCAACCGGTGCGTGGGGCGACCGGCGGTCGCGAGGCGGATCGATTACTCCCGTCCGTCGACGGGTCCCCGAGCCCGCGGCCGCGCCCCCCTAGGCGCCCCTGGTCGCTCCGCTCGCGCGCGACCCACCGGCGCCGGTCCGCCCCGCAGCCGCCGGGTCCTCCCGCTCCGAGCCTGCCGTGTACGACTTGATCATTCGAGACGCGACCATCATCACCTCCGAGGGGCGGTTGGTCGCAGACATCGCCGTCGAAGACGGGCGCATCGCCCACGTCGGCGCCAGCGCCCCCGGAGACGCCCGAGAAGAGGTTCAGGGCATCGGCCGCTTCGTCATCCCCGGGGTGATCGACTCCCAGGTCCGCATGCGCACCCCGGGCTCGGCCGACGGCCCCGAGTGGGCCCGAAACAGCCGCTCTGCGGTCACGGGCGGCGTCACCACCGTCTTCGACCTGCCCGACGCCGGCGCCGGCACCACCAGCCTCGCGGACCTCCGCGCGAAGCTCGACCAGGCCGCCGCGCAGAGCGTCTGCAACTACGGCCTCTGGGTGGGCGCGAGCGCCGACAACCTCGAGTCGCTGTGGGAGTGGGTCGACGCCGGTCTCGCCATCGCGCCCTACGCGCGCCTCGACCGCGTCTCGGGCCCGCTCGCCGTGGGCCTCGAGGGCCTGAGCGCCCTCGCCGTTGGCGCGGGTGAGCGCCTCATGGGCGTCTACGCCGAAGACCCGAGCGCGTTCACCACGGGTCCGAACGGCGCTGAGGTGCGGCCCCCCGAAGCCGCCGCCGCCCGGGTCGAGCAGCTGCTCGCCCTCTCTCGAGAGCACGCCGCACACCTGCACGTGACGAGCCTGAGCACCGCCGCCGAGCTCAACCTGCTCGATCCCTTCCGCGGCGACCTCCCGATCACCACCGCTGTGGCGCCTCCGCACCTCTTCTTGAGCGAGCAGCTCGCCGGGAAGCTCGACGGTGCCGTCCATGTCCACCCGCCGATCCGACCCGAGCTCGATCGCCGGGGGCTCTGGGCCGCCATCAAGCGGGGCCGCATCGACGTCGCGGCTTCTGGCCACATGCCGATCGATCGCGCGACCAACACCGCCGGCCAGGCCGGTATGCCAGGTGTCGGGCTGCTCTTCCCCATGCTGATGAGCGCGGTGCGGCACGGGCGCATGCCCCTCGAGCGGGTGGTGGAGATGTGCTGCGAGGCGCCAGCCCGCATCTTCGGCCTGACCGGCAAGGGCCGCATCGAGGTGGGCGCCGACGCCGATCTCGTGCTCATGACCGAGGGCGACACCGAGCGCCTGAAGGGCCCGCCGGCCTGGGCCACCGTCGATTGGAGCCCCTTCAAGGGTCGCGACGCCGGCGTGGCCCCCAAGCTCGTGGTGGTGGGGGGGCGCATCGTCGCCCGAGAGGGCACGCTGATGGACGATCTCGCGCCGGGTCAGGCGATCTCGGCGGGCTGATTCGGCGTCGGGGGGTCGGGCCGCCGCACCAGCACCACGAGCAGCGGCCAGATTCCGCCGGTCTCGACCACCCGCACGTGCTCGGTGTGCCAGGCGTGCGCGTGGCGGATGGCCTTGTTGAGCCGCCGCCGGGCGGTGGCGATGACGACCAGGCGGTGCCCCACCGGCACGAGGTCGGCCGCCTCCACCAAGAACGCGTGGTACAGGGCGTAGAGGTCGGTCCGGGCCCCGAGCCGGCGCCCATACGGCGGGTTGGCCACGATGAGATCGCAGCCGCCGCCCCGCAGCTCGGGCCAGACCGTCGCCAGCGCGGTGGCGTCGCCCAGGCGAACCTCGCTTCGGTCGGAGAGTCCGAGGGCGGCGAGGTTCTCGCGGGCCCCACCGGTGGGCACCGGGAAGGCATCCGAGCCGAGCAGGCGGCAGCCGGGCCACCGCAAGCCGGCCTCTCGCAGCAGGGTGCCCGAGCCGCAGAAGGGGTCGAGGATGACGGTCGGATCGCGTCCCAGCGCCTCGGCCGCCAGGGTGAGCATCGCCCACGCGACGGGCGCTTTCAGCGCGACGCGGGGGCGGAAGGGGCCCACCCGACGGCGCGACAGGGGCGCGCGGGTGTGCTGGACCGCGACGGTCATCGTGTGGTCGCGGACGTCGGCGCGCAGGTTGACCGCGTAGTCTTCGAGGTCGACCGGCAGCCCCGGGTGGCGGTCGCGCACACCCGCCCCTCCCGCGCGCGCTGCGTCCTCGCTCGAGAAGGGGTGCTCCCCCGAGCGCTTCGTGCTCACCCGAAAGCTCGCCGCGCCGTCGAGCTCGGGCACCTCCAAGGTCGAGATGAGCGCGCGGATCTCGGCCAGGGCCTCGTCGTGGTTCGCTCCGGGGGTGAGGGCCAGGGTCGCCACGGGGCGGAGGATGTGATGGATCGTGTGCAGCCCGCGGGCGAGCGAGACGGCGGCGTCGCGCTCGAGCGCGATGCGCGCAGCCACCCGCCCAGAGGGCTGGTCGGGAGGGGGCGGGAGCTCCACCGCCACCCCAGCGCGCTCCGCCACGCCGCGCAGCTCTCGGGCCACGAGGTCTTCGAGGCCGGGGTTGGTGGTGAGGCGGAGGTCGGTGTGTGGGGCGGGCATGGGCCCCGGTCTATCGTGCCTTGGGACCGCGATCTGGCCCGGGACCGAGCACCAGCGACACGCCCGCCCGGTGGAAGAGCGCGTCGGTCGATCCACCCCACTGGGCGAGGCCCTTGGGCCCGAACCGGGCCGCGTCGGCCGTGCTGCGGAGCCAGGTGTCGATCCAGATCCCGTGCCCGACGCGGCTGCGCAGGCCGAACTCGACGCCGGCGAAGGGCACCACGGCCCACGCCGGGTAGCCGCTGTCATACCGACGATATGACGCCCCGCCCAGCAGCCCGATTCGGGGGGAGAAGCGGTACTGCGGCGACCACGCGACCGACAGGAAGGCGTCGTGGTCGGTGCGGGCGGCGAGGGGCTCGTCGGCGGGCGGGTCGCCCAGCCCGAGGCCGACGCGTCCGCCGATCTCGGTGAGGATGTCGCGTCGCCAGCGCACCCCGCCACCCACATCGACGCCGACCGTGCTCACCGCCGCGCCGCCCACCCCGCCCATGGCCCCCAAGCGCAGGTAGGGCATGCGCTCGTGTTTGACGGGCGCGCGCCCGGGGGGAGCGAGCACGCCGCCGGTGAGCCCAATCTGCTGGGCGCGGCGGCTCTCGGCGAGGCGCGCGGTGAGCTCGTCGGGCACCGGCACCAGCGCGAGCGGCCCGCTCGGCTCGAGGTGCACCGGCGCGTCGAGCGGGGCGATGCGTCCCTGGCCCCAGTACAGGTAGGGCCGCGTGAGCTCGTTCCAGTTGTAGATGTGGCTGGGGAGCGGCGTGGCGAAGCCGGCCCAGCGGGCCTCCTCCACCATGCCCATGTCGGTGTTGAAGATGACCTCGCCGAAGGTCTCGAGAGACAAGAAGCGCGATGGGCCGGGCTTCATGGTTCCCTCGCCCTCGCTCTCGACCCAGACGCGGTCGCCGTCGCGGTCGGTGATGCGGTGGGTCATCTGGGTGTGGCCGTTGGTGCCGGGCCACGCGATGTGCTCGGCGAGCCGCGGGTTGCGGCTCTCCCACTCCTTGCCGGTGGCCCGGATGGGCACGATGAGCTCGAGGCCGGCGAAGCCTTGCCGGAACAGCCGGCGCATGAGCTCGGTCTCTTGCCGGTCGCCGAGCATCCGCTCTCGCACGTTCTCGAGGTCGAAGTGACGCAGCCGCCCGTCTTTGCCGAGCTCGACCTGCAGGTAGGCCTCTTCGATCCGCCAGGTGTAGTTCTCGAAGATTCGTTCGAGCACGTCGGCGCGGTCCTGCTCTTCGCGGATCGGCTGCGCGGCGAAGCGCACCGCCTCGAGGGGGCAGGTCAGCGCCCACTCGGCGGTTCGATCGACGTCGACCGCGCACCGCGCCACGTACTCGACCTCGATGACGGTGACCCGCGCGCCGGACCCGTTGGGCAGCTCGATGCGCAGCAGCTGTGGCATGGCCACCGTGCTGCGCACGTGCACGCGCCGCTCCTCCCCCATCGGCCAGCTCGACCGGAGCTGCTCGACCTTGGCCGCATCGGCGGAGGGTGCGGCGAGCAGGGGCAGGGCGAGGAGCAGGGCGCTGGCTGGCATGCCGACCTCGGGGAGCAGGGGTGCGCTACAGTCGTACCCGGATGCCGACCGACCGTCGCCCATTCGCGCGGTCCGGGGCGCGGTCGCCCACGGCGGGGGCGCTTTCGGGTAGGCTGCGCAGCCCGGAGGTCCCATGTCCAAGCACTTCGTCTCCCTCGCCGACCACACGGCCGTGCAGCTGCGCGAGTACGTCGACCTCGCCCGCCTCATCAAGGCCAACCCGGCGGCCTTCTCGGCGGCCTGTGAGGGGCAGACCCTCGCGATGATCTTCCAGAAGCCGTCTCTCCGCACCCGCGTGAGCTTTCAGGCCGGCATCTTCCAGCTCGGCGGGCAGGGCCAGTACCTCGGCCCCACCGACATCCAGCTGCACCGCGGCGAGAGCGTGGCCGACACGGCCCGGGTGCTCAGCCGCTTCGTCGACGGCATCATGGCGCGCGTCTTCGCCCACCAGGACATCCTCGACCTGGCCGCCCACGCCGCGGTGCCCGTCATCAACGGCCTGTCCGACTACAACCACCCCTGTCAGGTGCTCGCCGACCTCGTCACCGTTCGCGAGCGCTTCGGCCGCCTCGAGGGGCTGAAGTTCGCCTACGTGGGGGACGGAAACAACATGGCCCACTCGATCCTGCTGGGCTGCGCGCGGGTGGGCATGACCGTCGCTGTGGGCCACCCCCGCGGCTACGCCCCCGACCCCGACACCGTGACGCGGGCCCGGGAGTTCGCCTCCGAGTCGGGTGGCGCGGTGCTCGTGACCGAAGACCCGGTCCAGGCCGTGGCCGACGCCGACGTGGTCTACACCGACGTGTGGGCGAGCATGGGCCAGGAGGAGGAGGCGCAGGAGCGGCAGCGCCACTTTGAGGGCTTCCAGGTCGACGGCGCGCTCATGTCGCACGCCCGCCCGCAGTCGATCTTTCTGCACTGCCTCCCGGCGCACCGG
>JBDQIL010000386.1:0-5160 GCA_040264415.1 Myxococcota bacterium | reverse complement strand
CTGGCGGCGGTGGCGCTGCGCACGATCGGCGGGCGCCCCGTCGTCGTCGAGAGCGCCGACATGCAGCCGGCGGTGCGGCCCGGTGACGTGGTCTGGGTGGACCGCGCGGCGCCCGAGGTGGGGGACGTCGTGGCGTGGCGTCCCTCCGAAGCCGACCTCCACCTCGCGCGCGTCGTCGCCGGACCCGACGCGGAGGTCGAGCTGGCCGGGGGCCGGGTCTGGGTGGACGGCGTCGCGATCGGCCCCGCCACCGACCCGCGCGCCGCGCCGTTGGCCCCCGCCCGGGTCGGCCCCGACGAGGTCTTCCTGCTCGGAGACGACCCGGTGGTGGCGAGCGACAGTCGGCAGTGGGGCCCCGTGAAGCAGGCCAATGTCGAGGGGGTGGCGCGCCGCATACTATGGTCGGCCGCCCCGCACGATGGCGCGCCCGAGTGGGGGCGCGTCGGCCAACGGGTACGTTAGAGGGCGCCCGTCTGCGGTCCCAAACTGGAGCAACCGATGTCGCGCCGAGCTGGACGAGCCAACGTCCTCACCATCATCCTGGTGCTCATCGTCGCCGTGATCGGCGTGGGCGCCTACACCTTCGTGCCCTACTACATCGACTACCTCAACATGAAAGAGGTCACGTCGTCGTCTGCGCTGGCCTGGTACGCCTCCACCGAGGAGTCGAGCGCGCACACGCGGTTCAACAAGGGCCTCGAGACCAAGGGCATCGACTACGTCTCCGAAGACGACTGCCTCTTCAAGAAGACCGACGACACCATTCAGGTCTACTGCTACTGGGAGGCCTACGCGTACTACCCGCTCACCGACTACTACAAGATCGTCGAGTTCGAGGTGGACACCTACGTAGACAGCCGCGGCGTGATGGAGCAGTACTGACCCACCCGGGTGGGGCGCCGCCGAGGGGAGTCCATGCACGACGCAGAGACCATGTCGGACCGTGAGGTCGAGCGCTGCGTCGCCCGGCTCGCCCATGAGATCAGCGAACAGCTCGGAGAGCCCGACCAGTACGCGCTGGTGGGCATCGTGACGGGCGGCCAGGGGCTGGCGGAGCGGCTTGCGGACGCCATCTCCGACCTCGACGGCGCCCGACCCAAGGTCGGCTCGGTCGACATCACGTTGTACCGGGACGACCTCTACACCGGCCTCGAGAAGCCCATCCTCGGCGAGACCCGCCTGCCATTCGATCTCGCTGGCCTCGGCGTGGTGCTGGTGGACGACGTGCTCTTCACCGGCAGGACCGTGCGGGCCGCCCTCGACGAGATCATGGACTACGGGCGACCCCGCTGGGTGAAGCTCGTGGTGCTGGTCGACCGCGGACACCGCGAGCTGCCCATCGCGGCCGACTTTGTGGGACGCACGCTGTCCACCCGGCAGAGCGACCAGGTCGAGGTGCGGCTGCGACGCGGGGACCAGGGCACAGACGGCGTCGAGATCCGGGTCGCGACTGGGGAGCGCCCGTGAAGCGCAAAGACATGCTCGGCCTCAAAGACGTCCCTCGCGAGGAGATCGTCAAGATCCTCGACACGGCCGCTCGGTTCCGGGCGGTGAACCAGCGCCGCATCAAGAAGGTGCCCACCTTGCGCGGCCGCACGGTGGTGACGGCCTTCTTCGAGAACTCCACCCGCACCAAGATGAGCTTCGACCTGGCGGCGAAGCGTCTGTCGGCCGACACCCTCAGCTTCTCGGCCAGCTCCAGCTCGACCCGCAAGGGAGAGACCCTGATGGACACGGCGCGCAACATCGACGCGCTGCAGCCCGACGCCATCATCATCCGCCACTCTGCGACCGGCGCCCCGCACATGCTGGCCCGGGCCTTCCCGTGGGCTGTGATCAACGCCGGCGACGGCATCAACGAGCACCCCACCCAAGCGCTGCTCGACATGCTCACGCTCCGCGATCACCTGGGCAGCCTCGAGGGCCGCACCATCGCCATCGTCGGCGACGTCTACCACTCCCGCGTGGCCCGCTCGAACCTCTACGGCCTCCGCACGATGGGGGCCCGGGTGCTGGTCGCCGGGCCCGGGACCATGTGCCCGCCCGGCCTCGAAGAGCTGGGCGCAGAGGTGCGGCATCGCATCGACGATGTGGTGGAAGAGGCCGACGCCGTCATGATGCTCCGAATCCAGCGCGAGCGGCTCGAGCGGGCGATGATGAGCACGTCGCGCGAATACGCCCGCTTCTACGGGCTCGACCTCGAGCGGCTCAACAAGGCGCGCCCCGATGTGGTGGTGATGCACCCGGGGCCCATCAACCGCGGCGTCGAGATGACCCCCGAGGTGGCTGACGGCGACCGCTCGGTCATCCTCGAGCAGGTGACCAACGGGCTGGCGGTGCGCATGGCGCTCCTCTTCCTGCTGCTCGGCGGCGAGGAGGCCCCCGATGCTGTTGCTTGAGGGGGGGCGGGTTCGATGCCCCACCAGCGGCCTCGACGCCGCGCTCGACGTGCTGGTCGATGACGAGGCGGGCCAGGTGGTGGCGGTCGCGGCCGGGCTGAGCGCAGACCCCCGCGCAGCCGGGGCGAGGCGCCTCGATGTCTCGGGCGCGGTCGTGGCTCCGGGCCTCATCGATCTGGGCGCCGAGCTCTGCGACCCGGGGGCGTCGTGGCGGGAAGACCTCCAGAGCGGCAGCGAGGCGGCGGCCGCCGGGGGCTTCACCACGGTGTTGGCCTCTCCCCGCACCGACCCCGTGGTCGATACCGCTGCGGTGGTGCGAGACATCTTGACGCGGGCCGCCGAGGTGTCGGGGGCCCGCGTGCTGCAGTCCGCCGCGCTCACGGTGGGCTTGGCTGGAGAAGACCTCGCCGAGGTCGGCCTCATGGCCGAGGCCGGGGCGGTGGCGCTGTCCGATGGGCGGAGGGCCACCGGCGACAGCGGCGTGCTCCGGCGCGCGCTCGACTATGCGCGCCCGTTCGGGCTGCCGGTCCTGCTGCGGCCCCTCGACCCCTCCCTCGCCACCGACGGGGTGATGCACGAGGGACCGGTCTCGTTGCGGATCGGGCTGCGCGGCGAGCCGGCCGAAGCCGAGGAGATCGGCGTCTCTCGACTGCTGGCGCTCGCTGAGCTCACCGGCGCCCGCGTCCACCTCAGCCACGTGACGACCGCTCGGGGCTTCGACGCGGTGCGGGTCGCGCGCGCTCGGGGCCTCGCGGTCACGGCGAGCGCCCCGGCCCGCAACCTGCTCCTCTGTGACGCCGACATCGAGTCGTCTGGCTACGACCCGTCGCTGCGGATCTCTCCCCCGCTTCGGAGCGCCGCCGACCGCGACGCGCTCCGGGCTGCCGTGCGGGACGGGGTGGTGGGTCTGCACGCCGACCACGTCCCGTGGACCCGCGCCGACAAGGAGCTCGAGTTCGCCTACGCCCAACCAGGCGCCCTGGGCCTCGAGAGCGCGCTGCGGGCGGCGCTCACAGGGCTCGATGGCGATCTCGGCGTGGTCTTGCAGGCCATGAGCGTGGCGCCCGGTCGCCTGCTGGGGCTCGACCCGCGGGTGGCCGCGGGGGCGCCGGCCGACCTCGTCGTGCTCGACCTCGAGGCGCGCGGCGCCCTCGCACCGGAGCGGCGCAGCCGAGGCTGCAACGAGCCGCTGACCGGCCGGCCCTTGTCTGGACGGGTGCGCCTCACCCTCGTGGCTGGCAGGGTCGTCTACGGCCCGATACCTGCGGTGGGTTGACGAGTTCCAAGCCCCGCGCCGGGGAAGTCGGAGCGCCCGGTGGATCGGCGCGCTCCCCCTCGGGCGGGACACCGATGTGGAGATAGAATCATGCAGCGGGTTCCCATGACCCCCGAGGGTCACGCTCAGCTCCAGAAAGAGCTGAAGTACCTCAAGGAGATCAAGCGCCACCAGATCGTGGCCGACATCGAGGAGGCCATCGCTCATGGCGACCTCTCCGAGAACTCCGAGTACGACGACGCCAAAGAGCGGCAGGGCCATTGTGAAGGCCGCATCATGGAGCTCGAGGGCAAGCTCGCCGCGTGCGAGATCATCGACCCCAAGAAGCTCCAGAACGACGGGCGCGTCATCTTCGGCACCACCGTGGTGCTCGAGGAGGACGAGGCCGAGCACGAGGTGCGCTACAAGATCGTCGGAGAAGACGAGGCGGATCCGAAGCGCGGCTCGGTGTCGGTGACCTCGCCCATCGCGCGGGCCCTCATCGGCAAAGAGTGCGATGACGAGGTCGAGTTCCGGGCCCCGGGCGGCATGCGGCGGTACGTCATCACTGACGTCATCTACGAGTAGGCTGCCTGTGCCCGCCGACGCCCCCCCGACTGCGCCTCCGGGCGGCCCCATCCCGCTCCTCGTTCAGCGGCTCGCGCCGGTTCGGCGCACGCTGGAGTGGGCGCTGCTCGAACCGCAGCGGCTCGCGACCTCCCCCGACCTCGGGGCGGGCTGCGCGTGGCGGGTCGCCCGCATTCAGGCCGCGAACCCCGACGGCTCGACCGATCTGGTCGACCTCGAGGCGCTGCATGCGGCGCTGGTGGCCATCGATGAGGGCGACGAGAGCGACCGCGCCGACCGGGTCGAGGCGGCCCTCTCGCTGGTCGCGAAGGCCGTGCCTGCCGAGATCGCTGGGGCGCTGGTGCCGGTCCCATCGGCGAAGGCCGCGCTGGTCGAGCCCCGCAAGCGCAAGAAGCGCCGCGAAGACGACGCGGGCGGGCGAAAGCGGAAGGGCAAGAAGCGGCGCCGAGAGTCGGCCGAAGCGACCGAGCCGGACACCGTCGCCGCGTCGGCCGAGGCGCCTGCCCCCGACTCCAGCGAGGCGCCCGCCGAGCGTCCGCCCAAGCGCGGACGCAAGGAGGGCCGCAGGGAAGGACGCGAGCGTGCGCCCCGGGTGCGCTCCGAGGCGCCCGAGCCGGCCCCAGAGCCCGCCGTGACGCGGCTGCCCTTCGGGCACCCCGACGGCACCGGCCAAGCGCTGGCCAGCCGCCCCGACGTCTCTCCAGAGTTCGCCGAGGCGCTCGATCAGCACGATGTCGTGACCGTGGCCGATCTCCTGCTGCTCCCGCCCGAGCGGCAGGTGCGGGCCCCGCGGGTGTCGTGGGCGCCGCTCTCCACCGAGCTCGTCACCCTGCGGGGCAAGGTGGTCTGGCGGCGGATGTTGCTGAGCCCGGGTGGCCGGCGGCTCGAGCTGCGCCTCGACTGCCGAGACGGCCGGGT
>JBDQIL010000385.1:0-5167 GCA_040264415.1 Myxococcota bacterium | reverse complement strand
GGTAGCATTCTGGAATGAGCCGACGCCACCGATCACCGCTCACGGCCCCCGCGATCGCGATCTCGTTGGTCAGCGTGCTGGCCTGCGCCCAGTTCAAGCTCATCGACGAGCAGGCCATGTGCGACGAGGTGGGCTTCGCCCTCGCCGCCCGCGTGCACGCGTGCTCGGGCGACGAGAACCTGGCCCAGTCGCGCCACGACGCCTTCACCGCGGCCACGACCTGCCGCACCGGCTGGTACGACGCCTATGAGCAGGTGCCGGATGGGTACGCGTGCGCCACGGCCATCAGCGAGCTGTCCTGTGAAGCGGTCGACGCGCTCGGCTCGGACTGGGACGCCTGGCTCGCGGTCGACGCCCGCTGTGACCTCGTTGTGGGCACCGGCCCAGCGTCGAGCGGCGACGGCACCGACGGCGACGGCACCGACGGGGCCGACGGCACCGACGGGGCCGATGGCACGGACGGCACCGACGGCACGGACGGCACCACCAACGGCGTCGCGGTCACCGGCACGGTGGTCCGGGCAGAGACGGGCGAGGCCCAGCCGAGCCTGCAGGTCTGCCTGTGGGACAACGCGGCCGGTGACTTCGAGCGCTGCGAGACCACCGACGCCAACGGCGACTTCGCCCTCGACGAGCTGGCCCCCGTTCAAGACCGGTACCTCTACCTGAGCGGCAGCGCGACCGCGGGGATCTGGGTTCGGCAGCAGTGGAGCACCGAAGACCTCGACCAGCCCTTGCGCATCATGGCGGGCACCCAGCTCAACGCCAGCTCGAGCTCGCTCGGGACCCGCCCCTCCGGGCCCTCGTACGTGCAGGTGCAGACCGTCGATGCCGCAGGGGCGGCGCTGTCGGGGGTGTCGGTCGCGCTGTCTCCCACCCCGGATCTGCAGGCGCTGTACATGACCGACGACGGCACCTGGGACCCGGCGCTGACCGCGACCACGTCCACCGGGACTGTGCTCTTCCTGAACGTGCCCGCCCAGGAGTACACGCTCACCGCCACCCACGACGCGGCGGTCTGTGGGCCCCGCGACGGCTTCCCCCGCGACAGCGCGGGCAGCCCGACGGTGTGGCCCGCGAGCTCCTACATGCACCTCGTCACCGTTGAGTGTGCAGAGTGAGGCGCGTCGCATCTGCGCTGGCTGCCGCCGCCGTGGCGCTCTGGGCCGGCGTCGCCCAGGCCGCGCCCATCGGCCCCAACGATGGCGAGACCCAGGTCGCCTTCGGCTGCACCCCCGAGCCCATCGAGGGCACGGTCGCCTACGCGGTGTCTCGGCAGGCCCGAGAGACCAACAACCAGCTCTACGGCGCGGCCAATTTCGCCGAGCGGGTCGTCTTCCCGCGCCTCGATCTCAAGAGCGCGGGCGGCTGGAAGAACCGCGACGGCGGCGCGGGGATCTTCGCCTTCGACGTCAACGTCATCAACGGCGCGGCCTATGTCCCCAGCCGCGAGACCGGCGCGGATTGTCCGCCCGAGTACGGCTACCTGCAGCACCGCACCGACCTCTACGCCGCCGCCACCGGCTTCGGCGCCAAGTTCGGCCCGGTGGGCCTGTTCTATGTCGCGACGGTCACCGGCTCCGACTACGCGACCCGCGTGGGCAGCGGATTTCTGCCCTACGTCTACGGCTTGGGGGCTGCATTCGGTGGCTACCTCGCCCCCTTTCAGCCTCGCTTCTTGAACTATGAGGAGCAGCTGAAGTCGCGCGCCACCGACTACATCGCCGGCGCCCAGATCGACGTGTGGACCCTGGGCGCGGTCCGCTTGGGCTATGTGGGCTCGAAGGGGGCGTTCCTCCAGGCCAACGGCAAGCTGGTGAAGCTGTTCGGGTCGACGGCGATCAAGGACTTCTCAGACGTCTCGGCGGCCGAGTACCTGAAGGCCGGCCTCGACCGACAGGGCTGGGGGCGGTCTGATGCCGCCCGGCGAATCGGCGCGACCTCGCTGTACGCCCGGCGCCTGCGCTACCGACCCTCGAGCGCCATCTTGGCTGGGGCAGACCCCGCGACCAACTTCTCGTCGCTGCACTTCCAGCAGGCCTCCATCGGCGACCTGCTGGACATCGACGTGGCGATGGGCGGCTTGGGCCAAGCCGAGCCCTTTCTGCATGTCGGGCGGGTGGGCCTGCACACCCCCGGCTTTCGCTACGTGCAAGACCTCGCCTTCGACAGCGTGGCGCCCGGCGACCTCGCCGTCATCACCCGCGACGACTTCGTCATCGACTTCGGCGTGAACGCCGGCCGGGTCGAGCTGCCGCCGCTGCCGTACTACGGCGTGATGGGGGGCGGAAAGTTCACGTTCGACGGTCAGGTGGTCGCCTGGGCCGATCTCGACGGCCTGCTCATCGCGCTGTCGTTCGCGGTCCGGTACAACACGCCGGAATTCCTCGAGGCCTTCCCCTACGCCCAAGACGCGGTCAACTCCACCTTCTCCATTCGGTTGATGCCGCTCCCATCGGGCTGACGGGCGACCGCGGGGTGTTCGCGCCGGCGCCGCTCGAGGTCAGTCGTCGCGGTCGTCCCCCAACGTGGCGGTCAGCCCGGCCACCAGGGCGGCCCGCTCCTCGTCGCTGAGCGCCGCGGTGGGGTGCATCGGGGTGTAGTACCAAGGGGGCATCTCGCCCTCGGCGACCGCCTCGGCGGCCTCGTGGGCCTCGGGCTGCGGGCGGTTCATCTCGGAGAAGTTGAGCGCGGCCCTCGCCTCATCGACATGGCCCCGGACGATCCAGGCGACCGGCGCGACCTGTCCATACCAGGGCACCACGGTCTCGTTGGAGTGGCAATCGAAGCAGGCCCGCCTCGCGAGCGCCCGGGTCTGCGGGCGGTCCCAGGCGGGCTCCTGCGTCACGGGCGCGCGCTGCGCCCGGTAGGGCACGAGCTGGATGAGGGCCAGCAGCGCGGTCCTCGCGGTGAGGGCGACGGATAGGGTTGGGCGGGTCATGGGCACCTCCTGTGTCTCCACCGTGGTCGCGCGAAGGGAGATTCGCCATGCGTCACATGACGGGTATGAGTGAGAATGTAGTCGCAGAGGTGCTCTTCGCTGCAGTGGGGCTGATCGTGCTCGTCGATCTCCTCTCGGATGTCGGAGCCGGCGTCGAGCGGGTTCACGTGGGCCTGGAGGGCCTCGCCGCCATCGTGGCGGCCGCTGGCGCGGCCCGCTTCTTTGGGCGCTACCAGGCGGAGCGGCGGGAGGCCGCGGCCTGGAAGTCGAAGGCCGGCGAGCTGCTCGAGGGGCTCGGCGCGGCGGTCGATCGGCAGTTCGCGACCTGGGCGCTGACCGCTGCCGAGCGCAAGGTCGCGCTGCTGTTGCTCAAGGGCCTGTCCTTCAAGGAGGTCGCGAGCGTTCGCGGCACGTCCGAGCGAACCAGCCGCGAGCAGGCCCGTGGCGTCTACAAGAAGGCGGGGGTGGGCGGGCGCGCCGAGCTCTCGGCGTGGTTCTTCGAGGACCTGCTCGCGCCCGCCGAGGGCGTGGCCGGTCGATGAGACGGGCGCCACGCTGACCCCCGCGCGGCCGCTGCGGGGGCTGGGGCCCGAGCTCGGGTGGTCCGGAGCGGGTCCCGTCCGACCGCGCGGTCCCAGCGACGGGCTACGCTGACCCTGCCCGGCTCCCGAGCCGCAGAGAGGTCCCACCATGGCGAGCTGGTTCGACGAGGCCGCGTCTGTCGGTCAGAGCCTCACGGCGCGCCTCGAGGGCATCGTGCACGAGGCCGAGCGGCTGGGCGACGAGGTGGTCGAGCGGGTGGTGCGCGCCTGGGACCAGCTCGATGACTTGCCCTTCGTGCCCGACGCGTTCCGCATCCCCCGCATGAAGCGGCAGCTCTACGCGCACGGCGCCTTCATGGGGGCGGCCCCGTCGCTCCTCGCCGACAAGCGCTGGCGTCGAATTCTGGCCTTCCTCATGCCCGACGTCTACGCCGACGTCACCCAAGCATTGGCCGACGACCGCGACACCGCCGCCCTCATCCCGAAGTTCGAGAACAACCCGGTGATGGCGGCCTTCGGCGTGTGGCGTCACGCGTCGGCCCTGTCCGAGGCGGAGGCCGGCTCGGTCGAGGCCCGCCAGGAGGCCTGGGCCCTCGAGCACGTGGGGATCGAGTGGGACCTCTTCATCGACGGCGACCTGGCCGAGGCTCACGCAGAGGCCCCGCCCGAAGCGCGCGCGCGGCTGGTGGCGTCGATCCTCGACACCGCGGTCATCGCGCACGCGGGGGCCATCGACACGCTGCAGGAGAACCTCGGCTGCTGCCAGCACGCCGACGTGCGCGACACGCCGAAGGCCGACCTCGGGGGCGTCGAGGTGCGGGCGTGGCTCGACCTCTTCGCCCGGTCGCTGCGCCTCGCGCGGGCCGAGGAGCTGGCGCCTGTGCTGGTCGCCATGGCCCGCGAGCCGCGGATCACCGAGGGCGAGGCCTGCCTGCTGCACACCTTCGCGGCGCCCCTCTCCACCCGCGAGGCGGTCGCCGAGTTTCGCGCCCTCACTGGGCGCGCCGACTTCAGCGTGGTGCTCGACATGAAGTCGCTCCGCAGCACGCCGGCCCTCTTCGCCGACCTGATCCGGGCCCTCAACGCCGAGGGCGTGCACGTCACCGCGGCCTGCTCCTTCAAGCTCGAAGAGATCGAGGGGCTGGGCCAGATGCAGCAACTCATCGACGGCGTGACCCACCCCGGGCCCCGCGAGGTGCTCTTCTTCCACTTCGCGGGCGACCTGCAGAGGGCCTGCGACGCGGGGGAGATCCCGCACGGGCAGAGCATGCTCTTCAATGGCTCCAGCCTGTTGAGCGTCGACGGCTGGTTCTCGAAAGACCCCCGGTATGACGTCCTCGACGCCGTGGTCGACGACCTCGGGCGCTACCAGCGGCGCCTCGGTCTCGAGATCGGGCTGTATGTGCAAGAGGGCGACTGCGACAGCGCGGCGGCCGCCATGCTCGGCGAGCTGGTCTTGAAGCACGAGGAGACCTTCTCGCTGGGCTTCGCCTGGGGTGGGCTGTCTGAAGAGGTGGCGCTGCAGCCCGGAGGCGAGCCGCGCATGGGGCATGGGGGTCAGCTCACGCTGGCCTTCATCGGACAGTCCCACGAGTGGATCCTGCCCGACCCGGGCTGAGCCCGGTCAGGGGGCGCCACCGGTCCGGCTGGTGGAAGTCGGGGTGGGGCCCGGGGACAGGCGCCC
>JBDQIL010000384.1:0-5169 GCA_040264415.1 Myxococcota bacterium | reverse complement strand
TCGCCTGGCGCGAGGGGCACGACCTCCTGCGGTATCCGGAGCGGCTGGGCCTGCTCGAGGGGCGCCTTCAGTCCAGCCACGCCGAAGCGCTAGACCAGGCCGCGCACCTGCGCGGTCGGGGAGAGCGGGTCGCCCAGAAGGATCCGTCGAGCGAGCTGGTGCAACGCTACGGCGCCGACGCGGGCATGCTCGAGCAGCGCGCCGACAGCATGCAGCGGGTGATGGGCCTCGTGTGGCGCACGCGCGCGGTGCTCGGGCTGCGGGCCCACGTCGCCATCACGGCCCGCAGCCGCCCCGACCTCGACCAGCTCCCCGACGGAGAGGTGCCCGCGAGTCAGCTCCAAGGGGCCGCCAGAACCTACGAGGCGGCGGCAGAGGCGGTGCGGGCCTATGTCATCGACGTCGAGGCGCGCCTCGCCGACCTGACGGTGGCCGTCCCGGCCCCCCCGCGGCAGGCGCATGTCGCGCCAGACGATCTGCAGGCGGTCGAGGCCGAGCAGGCGCGCGCCAAAGAGACCTACGTCGACCTGCAGAACCGGATGGACCAGCTCGCCGACACGCTGAGCTACCTGGCCGACCGCTGCCTCACCCGGCAGGTGGTTCACCACACGAGCCAAGGGGTCGAGGCCCTCACCGGCAGCGAGGGCCTGGTCAACGAGGTCTCCGACGCCCTGCGCGCCTTGGGGGAGCTGGCCGAGATCGGCGACCGTCAGCTCGCCGACACTGCGATGGACAACCTGACCGACGACATCACCCAGCTCGAGCAGGCTGGCCTGGACGCCCAGGCCGAGGCCGACGCGACGCTCGAGATCGAGCGGCTCCTGCAGCAGTTCCCGTCGCGCGTGTGAGCTTCTGGTGGGGGCGCGTTCGCCGCCCCAGGTGCGTCCGTTAGGCTGGCGCGATGTCCAGCTCCGACTCCACCTCCGGGCCCCCCCCGTCCGCACCTGCTTCTGGCGATGCCCCGACGAGCGGCCTCGGCCTCGGCATGTTCTTGGGCGTCTACACCCCGACCGTGCTCACGATCCTCGGCGTCATCCTGTACCTGCGGATGGGCTGGGTGGTGGCCAACGCGGGCGTGGGCGGCGCGATGCTCATCGTGCTGCTCGCCAACAGCATCACGCTGGTCACCGCCTTGTCGATGTCGGCGCTGGCCACCAACATGCGCGTGGGCGTAGGCGGCGCCTACTACATCATCAGCCGCAGCCTCGGGCTCGAGCTGGGCGGCGCGTTGGGCATCCCGCTGTACCTCTCGCAGGCGCTGTCGGTCACGCTGTACGCCTACGGCCTCGCAGAGAGCATCCGCATCGTGGTGCCGGGGATCACCGACGGCCAGATCCAGGCTGCCGCGGCGGCCATCGTGGTGCTCGTGGTGCTGGTGGCCGGGCGCAGCACCGTGCTCGCCCTCAAGCTGCAGCTCCCCATCATGGGGCTCATCGGCTTGTCGCTGGTCGGGCTGGTGATGGGCGCAGACCTGTCCGGCCCGGCGCAGGTGCCGCTGCAGGGCGCCTGGGAGGACGGGGGCTTCTGGGTCGTCTTCGCGGTGTTCTTCCCCGCGGTGACCGGCGTCCTGGCCGGCGTGGGCCTCTCCGGCGACCTCGCCAACCCCAGCCGCGCGATCCCCAAGGGCGTGCTGCTCGCCGTGGGCACCGGCTTCGTCGTCTACATGGCGATGCCGTGGCTGCTCTCGCACGCAGCCGGCCCCGACGGGCTGCGCGACCCGCTGGTCTTCACCAAGGTGGCCTTCCTGGGCGCCGTCGCCATCATGCCGGGGCTGTGGGGGGCCGTCCTCTCCAGCGCGATCGGCAGCATCCTGGGGGCGCCGCGCACGCTGCAGGCGCTGGCGACCGACCGCCTCGCCCCGAAGTTCCTGGGCAAGCTGAGCGAGAAGAACGGCGAGCCCATGGTGGCGCTCTTCATCAGCGGCGGGGTGGCCCTGGGCGCCGTGGCGCTCGGCGATCTCAACGCGGTCGCCGCCGTCGTCAGCATGTTCTTTCTGACGACCTACGGCATGCTGAACCTCGCCGCCGCCCTCGAAGAGGTGGTGCAAGACCCCCACTACCGCCCCCGCATCCGGGTGCCCTGGTGGGTCAGCCTCTTGGGCGCCATCGGCTGCTTCGTGGCCATGTTCGCCATCAACCCGGCGGCCTTCGCGGTCGCGGTGCTCGTCGAGCTGGGCATCTGGTGGTACCTCCGCCGCCGCAGCCTCGAGGCGGCGTGGGGCGACCTGCGCACGGGCCTCTGGTACGCGCTGGCCCGCTTCGCGATGCTCCAGCTGAAGGGCGCGAAGCACGACCCCCGCAACTGGCGCCCCCACATCCTGGTGTTCACCGCCGACCTCGAGCGCAACCTGGGCCTGGTGGCGATGGCCACCCACTTCAGCCAAGACCGCGGCATCGTCACCGTCACCACGCTGCGGGTGGGCGCGAGCGAGGACCGCGCCGACGCGCACCAGCTCGAAGAGCGCAACCACGCCCTGCTCGAGCAGGCGGGCGTGCTGGCCTTCGTCGAGGTGATCGACGTCCCCGACCTCGAGTCGGGCATCGTGAGCGTGGCGCAAGCCAACGGCATCGGCGGGCTCGACTCCAACATGGTCGCGTTCGGCTGGCCGGGCGACGACCCCGACTTGCTGGTGCCCGTCATCCGCTGGATCCGCCAGATGGGCGACATCGAGAAGTCGAGCATGTGGATGCGCCCCATCAAGGGCAGCCGCAAGAACGGCACCGGCGAGCTGCTGGTCTGGTGGAAGGGCAAAGAGCAGAACGGCGACCTGATGCTGCTGCTCGCGCACCTGCTCAGCCTCAGCGACCCGTGGCGGGGCTGCCAGATCACGCTCTGCACCATCGTCGCCACCGAAGAGGCGGCCGCTCGGCACACGGCCCTGGTCGAGGCCTCTCTCGTCGAGTCCCGCATCCTGGTTCAGGTCGAGCCCGTGGTGCGTCCGCCCGACCAGAGCGTGCGCGACCTCATCCGGGAGCGCTCGCAGTCGGCCGACCTGGTCTTCATGGGGCTGGCCCGCACCCCGCCGGGGCAGGAGCACGCCGCAGCAGAGCGCCTCATCGACCAGGTCGACGGTCTGCCCAGCACGATCCTGGTGCGAAACGGCAGCCGCTTCAAGGGTCGCCTGGTCTGAGCGGGCGCGGTCCTTCGCCGCAGCCGCTCACCGCAGCCGCTCACCGCAGCCGCTCACGGGCCCGCGGCGACGGGCCTCAGCTGTTGGGGACGTCGAACTCGAAGGCGATCTCGTCGCCGAGCTCTTCGGTCAGGAAGACCTTGAGGCGCTTCTTGATGCGGGCCTCGACCTGCCGGATGCGCTCCTTGCTCACGCCGAAGCGCTCGCCCAGGGTGGCCAGGCTGTCGGGATCTTGGCTGGTGAGGCGGTCGGTCCAGATGGCGAGCTCGCGGTCGTCGCGGAGCGTCTCGCGGAACGAGGCGAGGCGCTCGGCCACCAGCGCGCCCAGCTCGCCTCGCTCGACCGACTCGTCGGGGCCGCGGTCGTCGGAGCTGGACACCACCTCGGAGAGCGCGCGGCCCTCCTCTCCCCCAGCCGGCGCGTGGAGCGACAGGGCCGGGGCGCGCAGGTGCTGATCGACGTTGACGATCTCGTGCTCGGGCACATCGAGTGCCTCGGAGAGCGCGAGCGTGCTCGGCTGCACGCCGGCCTTGATGAGCCGGTCGCGTTCTTTCTGCAGCTGGAAGAACAGCTTGCGGCCGTGCCGGGTCGAGCCCAGGCGGACCATTCGGTAGTTGTCCATCAAGAAGCGGAGGATCATCGCCCGGATCCAGTACTGGGCGTAGCTGGAGAAGCGGATGCCTCGGTACGGGTCGTAGCGGCTGAGCGCCTCGACCAGCCCGACGTTGCCCTCTTGGATGAGGTCGAGCACGTTCGACCACTGCCGGTGGTACTGGAAGGCCAGCTTGACCACCAGCCGCAGGTTCGCGGTGACCAGGCGGTGGGCGGCGTCGGGATCGCCGTCTTCTTGGTAGCGGATGGCCAGCGCCTTCTCCTCTTCGGGGTCGAGGAGCGGGTACTGGCGGACCTCTGCGAGGTAGTAGGCGAGCAGGTCGCCCTTCTTCGAGGTCAGGCCGGGGCCGGACGACAGCGCTGGCAGGCGAGGGGACGCCGTCGCCCCGTCGTCGTCGAAGTCGTCGTCGCTCGCGGTCTCGTCGGGGGTGCCGTCGATGGGAGCGCCGGACTCGTCGAGGACCACCGGGCTCTCGGCGTCGTCGTCGGAGGGGCTGCGCGGGTCGGTGTCGGCGGACATGGGGGCCTCGGGAGGCATCGGGTTCGAGGGGTCAGCGCAGCGATCGGAGGGCGTCGGGGCGCAGCAGGTGTGCGACCGCTGCGGCCGTGCCGGCGACGAAGGGCGCGCCGGCGTCGCGATCGATGTGCAGGGGGGCCCCGTCGGGCAGTCGACGGGCCACGCCTCCGACGGCTCCTATCAAGGCGAGGCCGGCGGCGGTATCCCAGGTGGACCAGCCCGGCCCGATGAGCGCCACCTGCCCCGCGCCACCTGCGACCAGGGCGAGGTGGGCGGCGTGGCCCCCGAGGTTTCGGGCCTTGCCGGGCCAGCTCAGCTGCACGACCTGGTGCATGCGGGACGGGGTGTAGGCGACGTGCTGCCGGCTCACGGGGAGGTCGGGCAGGTTGGGCATGGCCGCGCCGTTGAAGAAGGCCCCGAGACCCTCTTCGAAGAAGTAGTACTCGGCCAGGCGGGGCAGCCAGATGGTCCCCAGGCGAACCCGTCCGGCCTCGATGCGGGCGACCGTGGGTCCCCAGTGGGCGAGACCCTCGACGAACGCGCTGGTGCCGTCGATCGGGTCGATGACCCATCGGGCCGAACCCGGGCGATCTCCATCGGACCGCGCGCCCTCTTCACCCACCAGGGCGTCGTGGGGCCAGGCCGCGCGCAGCCCCTGAGACAGCACCACCTCGGCCGCCCGATCGGCGCCTGTGACCACACTCCCGTCGGCCTTCTCGCGTACCCTGGCGTGTCCGTATCGCTCCATCGCGACCACGTTGTCGTCTCTGTCGAGGCTCTCAAGCAGCCGGGCGGTGGGCAGCACCAGCTCGGCGGCCAAGCGCAGCGGGAGGCCGCCGCGCGCCGAGGCCCGCTCGACCAGCGCGCGAGCCGGCTCGCCCCCGGGGTCGAGGAAGACCAAGGCCGGAAC
>JBDQIL010000383.1:0-5170 GCA_040264415.1 Myxococcota bacterium | reverse complement strand
GTCTTCAACGTGCTCGGGCCGCTGTGCAACCCCGCCGGGGCCACGACGCAGCTGCTGGGCGTGAGCGACCCGGCCATGGCGCCGGTGATGGCCGCCGCCATGGCCGAGCTGGGCAGCGCCCGCGTGCTGGTGGTGCACGGCGAAGACGGCCTGGACGAGGCCAGCACGGCGGCCCCGACCCGGACCTGGATGGTGCGGGACGGCGCGGTGGTCGAGGGGCGCATCACGCCCGAAGACGTCGGGCTGGACCGGGCCTCGCACGCCGAACTTCGCGGCGGAGACGTGGCCGCCAACCGGGCCGTCTTCGACGCCGTCCTCGGCGGCGCGCCGGGCCCCCACGCCGACCTCGTGGCCCTCAACGCGGGCCTGGCCTTGTGGGTGGCGGGCCGCTCCCCCGACGCCGCCGCCGGGGTGGCCCGCGCCCGCGACCTGCTCGCGACGGGCGCCGCCCAGGCCACCTTCGCCCGCTACCGGGCCGCCTCCCAGGAGCCCACGTGACCCTCACCCTTCGCCGTCCCCCCGGCGTGCTGGGCGAGATCGTCGCCCGCACGGTCGCCGACCTCGACGTCGACGCGCCGGTCCCGCCACGCGAGGGGCGCGGCACCCGGTCGCTCGCCGAAGCGCTCATGCAGCCCGGCCTCGGCCTCATCGCCGAGGTCAAGCCCCGCTCCCCCAGCGAGGGGCCCCTGCGCGACCTGTCCGGGCCACACCTCGACACCCTCCTGCGCGCCTATCGGCCGGCGGCCGACGCCATCAGCGTGCTCATCGACGGGCCGGCCTTCGGCGGCTCGCTCGGGCTGCTCCGGCAGGTGCGTGACCGGGTCGAGCAGCCGGTGCTGGCGAAGGGCTTCTTCGTGCACCCCGCGCAGCTGCGCCAGGCCCACGCCGCGGGGGCCGACGCCGTGTTGCTGATGGCGAGCGTGCTGCCCCCCGCCTCGCTGCGAGAGATGCTCGACGCCGCCGCCGCGCTGGGCCTCGACTGTCTGGTCGAGGCGCACGACGACCGCGAGCTCGACGAGGTGCTCGAGAGCGGCGCGGCCATCGTGGGCGTGAACAGCCGCGACCTGGCCAGCCTCCAGATCGATCGACCGGCGTGCATCGCGCGCCTGTCTCGGGTGCCCGCCGACCGGGCGCGGGTGGCCGAGAGTGGCCTGCACACCGCCGCCCACATCGACGCCGTCCGCCCCGTGGCCGACGCCGTGCTCATCGGCACCGCGCTGGTGCGGTCCGACGACCCCCGCGACACGCTGGCCGCGCTGGGCCTCTCGCGCCCGCACCCCGGGGGCCTGCCGTGAAGGTCAAGATCTGCGGCGCGCGGCGGCCCGAAGACGTGTCGGCGTGCGTCGACGCGGGGGCCGACCACGTGGGCTTCAACTTCGCCCCGCGGTCGCGGCGGCGGGTGACGGCGGCCCAGGCCCGCGCGCTCGCGGCCGACCTCGCCCCGGGCGTGGGCGTGGGCGTCTTCGAGGACGCCTCCCCGGCCTTCATCCTCGCGACCTGCGCCGACGCGGGCCTGCAGGTGGCGCAGGTGCATGGCGCCCTCTCGCTGCAGGGCGCCGCCGAGATCGCGGGGCGCCTGCGCTTGATTCGCGCGCTGCCCGGCGCCGACCGCGAGAGCCCCGGCCTCTCGGCGTGGGCGCCGCACGTCGCGGCCTTCCTCTTCGATGGCCCCCGACCGGGCAGCGGCACGCCCTGGGCCACCGAGCGCGCCCTCGGCCCCACCCGCGCCGGGCGCCCCACCTACCTCGCGGGCGGTCTGCGCCCGGCCACCGTCGCCGCCGCGGTGGCGCGCTCTCTGCCCGGCGGCGTCGACGTCGCCTCGGGCGTCGAGGGCCCCGACGGCCACATCGACCGGGCGCGCGTGCGCGCCTTCATCCAGGCGGCCCGCGCCGCCGCCGCCCCCACCCCCGGGTGACCCCATGATCGAGTCTGGACGCTTCGGCCGCTTCGGCGGCTTCTACGTGGCCGAGCCGCTGCTGCCCGCCCTGGAGGAGCTCGAGGCGGGCTGGCGCGCGGCCGCCGCCGACCCGGCCTACCGCGCTGAGCTGGCCCAGCTGTTGGCCGACTACGCCGGGCGGCCCACGCCGCTCTACCGCTCGCCCGCGCTCAGCGACGCGGTGGGCTGCACGGTCTACCTCAAGCGCGAAGACCTGCTGCACGGCGGCGCGCACAAGACCAACAACACCTTGGGCCAGGGCCTGCTGGCCCAGCGCATGGGCAAGACCCGCCTCATCGCCGAGACCGGAGCCGGCCAGCACGGCGTCGCCACCGCCATGATCGGCGCGCGGCTCGGCCTCGAGACCGTCATCTACATGGGCGCCACCGACGTGGCCCGGCAGGCCCCCAACGTGCAGCGCATGCGACTCTTCGGCGCGCGCGTGGTGTCGGTCGAGGCTGGGTCGGCCAGCCTCAAGGACGCCATCAACGAGGCCATGCGCGACTGGACCGAGCACATCCGCGACACCTTCTACGTCTTCGGCACCGCCGCGGGGCCGCACCCCTACCCGACCATCGTGCGCGAGCTGCAGCGCGTCATCGGCGAGGAGATCGACGCGGTGGTGCAGCAGCGCCACGGACGCCGGCCCACCGCCGTGGTCGCCTGCGTCGGCGGAGGCAGCAACGCCATCGGCGCCTTCGCCCCCTTCCTCGACGACCCGACCGTGCAGCTCATCGGGGTGGAGCCGGGCGGCGAAGGCATCGAGACGGGCCGCCATGGCGCCACCCTGGGCCACGGTCGCCCCGGCTGCCTGCACGGCTCGGTCTCCATGGTCCTCCAAGACGTCCACGGCCAGATCCACGAGGCCCACAGCGTCTCGGCCGGCCTCGACTACCCCGGGGTGGGCCCTCAGCACGCCTTCTTGAGGGAGTCGGGCCGCGCCACCTACACCCACGCGACCGACGCCGAGGCCCTCGACGCGTTCGCTTGGCTCTGTCGGGTGGAGGGCATCCTGCCGGCCCTCGAGTCGTCCCACGCCGTGGCCGCGCTGCTGCGCATGAGGGGGCAGTTCGCCGCCGACGATCTCGTCGTGGTCAACCTGTCGGGCCGCGGAGACAAAGACCTCAGCCACGCCATCGATCAGCTCGCCGCCCGCGGCGAGGCGGCCCGATGAGCGCGCCCCCCCACACCCGCGGCGGCCGCCGCTTCACGGACATGGTCGCGCGCTGTGCAGCCGAAGACCGCGGCGCCTTCGTGCCCTTCCTGGTCATCGGCGACCCCGCCTTCGACGCCAGCCTCGCCCTCGCCGACGCGCTGGTGGCCGCGGGCGCCGACGCCCTCGAGCTGGGGCTGCCCTTCAGCGACCCGCCCGCCGACGGGCCGGTCATCCAGGCCGCCGATCACCGCGCCCTCGCCGCCGGCATGACCACCCCCCGGGTCTTCGACTGGCTCGAGGCGGTGCGCCGCAAACACGACCTGCCCATCTCGCTGCTGGTCTACCTGAACCTGGTCATGCAGTACGGAGAAGACGCCTTCTACGCCCGCTGCGGCGAGCTGGGGGTGGACGCTGTGCTGGTGGCGGACCTGCCCCCCGAGCACGCCGACTCGGTCTGCGCCTCGGCCCGCGCCCACGGCGTCGCCTCGGTCTTCCTCGCCAGCGAGCTGTCCACGCCGGCCCGCCTCGCCCGCATCGGCGGCGCCTGCGACGGCTACGTCTACGCCCTGGCCCGCGTAGGCGTGACCGGCGAGCGCCGTGACATGAACGACGGCCTCGCCGCCGCCCTCGACCGCATGGGCGCCCACATCCCGCTGCCCCGGCTGGTGGGCTTCGGCATCTCGTCGCCCGCCCACGTGCGGGCCGCCCTGGCCGCCGGCGCCGAGGGCGTCATCGTGGGCTCCGCCATCGTGCGCCGCGTGGCCGAGCACCTCGACGACCCCGCGGCCGCCTGCGCCGCCGTCGCCGAGACCGCCACGGCCCTGCGCGACGCCACCCGCGGCCTCGCCGCGCTCCGCTCTCCCAGACAGGACCCCTGATGCTCATCGTCATGCACCACCAGGCCACGTCGGCTGAGATCGACGCCGTCTGCTCCACCATCACCGGTCTCGGCCTCGAGCCGCGCCCCATGCCCGGCGCCGCCCGCACCGCCATCGGCGTGGTCGGCAACGACGGCCCCCTCGACCCGGGCCGCTTCCACGGCCTGCCGGGCGTGCTCGAGGCCATCCCGGTCTCGGCTCCCTACAAGCAGGTCAGCCGCGAGTGGCGACCCGCCGACACCGTGATCACCCTCGCCAACGGCGTCGCCATCGGCGGGCCCGGGGTGGTGGTCATGGGCGGCCCCTGCTCGGTCGAGTCCGAGGAGCAGCTCATGGCCGCCGCCGAGGTGGTGGCCGAGAGCGGCGGCAGCCTGCTGCGGGGCGGGGCCTTCAAGCCGCGCACCTCGCCGTACTCCTTTCAGGGGCTGGGGGAGGCCGGGCTCAAGCTGATGGCCCAGGCCCGCGACCGCTTCGGGCTGGCCGTCATCACCGAGGCCATGGACGCCGATCAGGCGCGCATGGTGGCCCAGTACGCCGACGTGGTGCAGATCGGCGCCCGCAACATGCAGAACTACAGCCTGCTCAAGGTGCTGGGCGAGCTGGGGCGCCCCGTGATGCTCAAGCGCGGCATGAGCGCGACCGTCAAGGAGTGGCTGCTCGCCGCCGAGTACATCCTGGCGCACGGCAACGAGCAGGTCATCCTGTGCGCCCGCGGCATCCGGGGCTTCGACAGCGCCACCCGCAACGTGCTCGACGTGGGCAGCATCGCGCTGGTCAAGCAGCTGAGTCACCTGCCGGTCATCGCCGACCCCAGCCACGCCACCGGCCGGCGCGAGCTGGTCGTGCCCGCCGCGCGGGCGGCGGTGGCGGTGGGGGCCGACGGCGTGATCGTCGAGACCCACCCGCGCCCCAGCGAGGCCCTCTCCGACGGCCAGCAGGCCCTCTACCCAGACCAGTTCCGCGCCATGGTGCGCCAGCTCGAGGGCGTGGCCGCGGCCCTCGACCGCCCCCTGGCCCGGATGTCGGCGTGAGCGCTGGCGCCGTGCGGGTGACCGTGCCCGCCTCGAAGAGCGAGACGCACCGGGCCTTGCTGCTCGGGGCGCTCTCGTCCACCCCCTGTCGGGTGCGCCGGCCGCTGCTCGGGGCCGACTGCCGCAGCACGCTCGCCTGCCTGGTCGACCTGGGCGCGCGGGGTGAGGT
>JBDQIL010000382.1:0-5177 GCA_040264415.1 Myxococcota bacterium | reverse complement strand
TCGACGCGCTGGTGAAGAAGGGCCTGCTGGCGCGAACCCGCGGTGCCGCCCGTTCGCTACGCGTCCTACTCAACAGGGAGAGCTTGCCGCAGCTCCAGTAGAAGCCCAGGATCGATCAGAATCCCTGTGAACGGGTACTAGCTGCTCGACCCGCGGAGCGTGGTCTTCTTGGAGGGGGAGGCCCACCGGCGGGCCCGCAAGGCGCTGACGCGGCCGTTCGCTGGCCGTGCGCTGCGCGGGTACGCGCCCCGCTTCGTGGAGTCTGCCGAGCGCGTGAGCGCGGGCTGGCGCGAGGGTCAGACCGTCGACCTCACCGCCGCCTTCCAAGAGGTCACCTTCGACGCACTGATGGGCGCGACCCTGGGCATGGGCACCGCCGATTGTCCGGCGCCGCTGCGCGCGGAGTTGCTGCGGTTCGTGAGCGGGCAGCTCTCCAGCGGGATGTTCTTCGCGTCGGCGGTGACGGGGCCGACCCTCTACGAGCGGCTGCGCACCCAGACCGATGCGGCCAAGGGGGCGCTGCGCGACGGCCGACCCCTCACCGGGCGCATGCCGCTCGCGGGGCGAGCCCACAACCTCGCCCGGGTGGAGGTGTGGCTGGCCGACCTCGTGGCGGCCCGCCGCGCCGACCCCGTCGATGGCCCGGACGCGCTCTCCCGGCTCCTCGCCGAGGGCGACGCAACCAGCGACACCGACGTCGTGCAACAGCTCCCGACGCTGCTCATCGCGGGCCACGACACCACGTCGCTCGCCTTGTCCTGGGTGTCGTCTCAGCTCATGGCGCGGCCCGCCCTGCTGCAGCGGGTCGTGGATGAGGCGCTGGCCTGTGAGGCCCCCGAGCAGGCGGAGTCGGCGGCGGCGGCGTTGCCCCTGCTCCATGCGGTCGTGCAGGAGTCTCTTCGCATCACACCGGGTGCGGCGGTCGCGCCGCGGCGGCTGCTCGTGGACAAGCAGATCGCGGGGGAGCAGATCCCTGCGGGCACCGTCGTGGCGGCCAATGTCATCGGCGCGCACAGCCGAGCCGAGACCTGGGGCGATCCTGACGTCTTCCGCCCGGAGCGATTCTTGGGGGTCACGCCTCCCTCCAACACCTTCTTCCCGTTCGGGGGTGGGCTGCGGCGCTGCCTGGGAGCGGCCTTCGCCTCGGCCGAGATGCCGCTCGTGCTCGCGGTGTTGTTGCGCGGGTGGGTGCTCTCGCCGGTCACGTCTCGTGCGCCCATCCCTGCGGTGCACGGTTTCCTCGTCGGGCCCGCCCGGCATGTTCGGGCTCACGTCCAGCCTCGGAGAACCCAACGAAGATCGCCGTCACCGGCCCGACCGGACACGTCGGGTCGTGCCTCATCCTCCGCCTGCTCGACGAGGGGCACCGGGTTCGGGCGGTGGTCCATGGTGACGGGGCCGTGCTCGACGGGATGGACGTCGAGCGCGTGCCGGGCGACGTTCGTGACCCCGACGCCATGCGCGCGGCCTTACGCGGCCAGGACGCCGTGATCCATCTCGCCGCGCACATCTCGGTCCACGCCCGGGATGAGCCGCTGATGCAGGCGGTGAACGTGGGCGGCGTGGAGAACACCGCGCGCGCGGCGCTCGAGGCCGGCGTGCGGCGGTTCGTGCACGTGAGCAGCGTGCACGCCTACGACACGTGGCGCCTGCACGAGCCGCTGACAGAGGACCACGCGAAGGCGACGCGCCCGGCGCTCCCCGCCTATGACCGCAGCAAGGCGGCCGGCGAGCGGGCGCTGCAGGCCGTCATCGCCGACGGCCTCGACGCCGTCATCCTCAACCCAGTGGGCATCCTGGGTCCGAACGACCACCGGCCCTCGCTGATGGGCACGGTGCTCCAGGAGATGGTCCGCGGGCGCGTGCCCGTCGTGCCGGACGGCGGGTTCTGCTGGGTGGACGTGCGAGACGTGGTCGACGCAGTCGTGGCGGCGATAGACCGGGCGGAGAGGGGCGAGAACTACCTGTTGAGCGGCGAGAAGGTGACCGCCATCGAGTTCCATCGCATGTCCCGCCGGTCGATGGGGCTGAATTCGCGTGCCGTGCGTGCGCCGGTGTCCTTGTTGCGCACGTTCAGCCACGTCACCCCGGTGTTCCAGCGCTTCTCGCCGGCCATGCACGGGTTCAGCCCGGACGCGCTGCACGCGATCGACGCCCGCCTGACCGTGGACGCTCGGAAGGCGAGGCGGGTCCTCGGCTTCAACCCGCGCCCCATGGCGCACTCGGTCCACGAGTCGATCGCGTGGTGGCGCTCCCAAGAAGTGCTGCCTTGAGCGCCCCCACGCGGCCCTGGGCGGTGGGTCCGACCCGGGCGCCCCCGCCGCCGCTGGTCCCCGGCCTGCCCGTGTTCGGCAACGCCTTGGGCATGCGCACCGACCCCACGCGCGCGATGGTCGACTGGGCTGACACCCACGGCGACGTGTTCCGCCTGAAGCTGATGAACCAGGAGGTGCACGTGCTGGCGGGCGCGGACGCCTACAAGCTCGCGGCGCAGACCGGGTACGACGTGCTGTCGAACCACGACACCTTCATCGGCCTCATCCGCGAGCTCGGCACCGACAAGAACCTCGCGGTGCTGGATGGCGATGATCACAAGCTGTTCCGCAGCATCGCGCGGGATGGCTACACGCGCACCGCGATGATGGCCTCGCTGCCCGTGGTCCTCGACACGATCGACGGCTTCGTGGGTGCGCTCGAGGTCGGCGACTGCGTCGACGTCTTCCCGGTCTTCCAGCGCCTCATCTCGCTCGAGCTGGGGGAGGCCGTGGCCGGGGTCCGGGTCGACGACCACATCGCTGAGCTGCAGCGCTTCATGCGCTACCTGATGAACGTGCACCTGGTCGGCCTGTGGCCGCGAGCCACCCGGCACCTGCCCGCGTTCCGTCGCGCGATCCGGACCTCCCATCGGGTCGTGGCCGACGTCGTCCGGTTCCACCAGGACAACCCCCCGGGCCCAGACCGCCCCCGCGGGCTGATCGACGACTTCTTGGACGCGCACGCGGCCAACCCGGACCGGGTGCCGATGCACGCGGTCAAAGCCGCCGCGTTCGGACCGTTCCTCGCGGGCCAAGACACAGTCGCGGCCACGACCGCGTTCCTGCTGTACGCCCTCTTCAAGGCGCCCCACTACCTCGAGCGGGTCCAGGCCGACGTCGACGCCCTCTTCGCGGACGGCCCGCCCGCTCCCAAGGCCTTCAAGGGGGCGCGGGCGCTCATGGACGCGACCCGGGAGACCCTTCGGCGGTACCCGGTCGCGCCCTTCGTACCCAAGACGGGGCTGGTCGAGTTCGAGTTCAAGGGGCACCGCATCCCCGCGGGCGCGCTCATCTACCTCTTCCAGACCCTCCCGCAGTTCAAGGCGTCGAACTATCCAGATCCCTGGGCCTTCGACATCGACCGACCCCGGGCGGGCCCGGGCACGTTCGCCCCCTTCGGCTCGGGCCCCCACCTGTGCATCGGCGCCGGGATGGGCGAGTACCAGGTGGCCGCGAACGTGGCTGCGCTCCTCCACCACGGCCGCTTCGAGCTCGCGCCGCCCGTCTACGAGCTGAAGAACCGGGCGATCCCGCTGTCTCCAGACGGCTTTCAGCTGCGTCTGGTCGAGCGCCGAGGGCGCCGGTGAGCGCCCTGGAGGTGGAGTCGGCGCTCCTGGGCCACTACCGGGCGGATGAGCCACGGTGGAGCACTCCGCTGTTCTCGCTCTCCTTTCGTCTCGGGCCGGTGGACATCGACGCCCCCGCCGCGCTCGTGTGGTCGGTGCTCGTAGACTTCGAGCGCTACGCGGACTGGAACCCGATGGTCCGCGCGATGGTGCTGGGCGCCCCCGGCGGGGTCGGGAGCCCGGTCGATCTGGACGTGAGCTGGGGACCCTACCGCCGGCACGGCGGGGCCGTCGATGTGTCGGAGCTCGCCGTGGATCTCAGCCTGCGAGAGACCCTGACCATCTGGGAAAGCGGGCGGGCGCTCGCATACGCCGACGACCGGGGCGCGCTCCACCGGGCCGAGAGACTGCAGCTGCTCGAGCCCCCCCAAGAGGGCACCACCCGGTACCACAACGTCGAGTCCATGGTGGGGGTGGCCACGCCCCTCGTGCGCCTCTTGGCCGGGAAGATCCAGCGCGGCCTCGACGCCGCCGGCCAGGCGCTGAAGTGGCGCTGCGAGACCATTCACGGCACCGCCTGACCCTGAAGCTCGCCTCCGCTGTCCGTCCGATCGCCCGGTGGCCGCCGTCGAGCGCGAGCGCCAGGCGGTCGGCCGGTGGCCCGCGAAGCGCTGCACCCTTCCGCTCGCCGCGAGGGGCCGCAGCCGAAGGGTCCGGCCGCGAGGCCCCAGGGCGGCGAGGCGCGCCGCGCTCAGGTGGGCGGCGGCCGGCGGTCGACCGTGGGCCGCTCCACCGAGTCGGGGTCGAAGCCGCGCAGCAACTCGAGGTCGATGTCGACGACCTGCGAGCAGATGGGCGGGCCGTCGTCGGTGCCCGTGAGGTCCAGCCCCGCCGCGGCACCCGCGGAGTAGAGCGACAGGACCGCGGTGCCCTCGACGCGGCGCGCGTCAGCCACCTCGCCAGCGAAGTCGATCGAGACGGACCAGCCCGCACCCTCGGGCCCGATGGCGAGGCCCGCGAGCCACTGGGGCTCACAGTCGAACGCCGGGCCGTCCAGCACGCAGGTCGCGGGTCCGACCGCGCCGGCGCCCTGGACCTGGAACTCGAAGCCCTGGGCGCCGCCCGCCACCGCGAAGGGGCGCAGCACCAAGCCGGTCAGCTCAGCGTTCAGCGGGTCGCCGCCGAGGCTGCCCAGGTCGCAGGTGTCGTCGATGCGCGTCGCGCCGAAGGCCGCCCAGACGCCGCTGGCGAGCGCGGGCTCACCGTCGACCTGGGGGTCGCCCGAGGAGAAGCCACTCCAGTCGACGTCGGCGTCTCCCACCCCGCCCGCCGGCGCCGAGGTCTGGAGTGCATCGTCCTGGACGCAGCCCACGAGGGCAAGAAGGAGGAGGGTCGAGCGAAGCATGTACATTCTCCGTAGCTGGTTTGTACATGCTTCTTGGTGGGATTCTCCCGCCCGTCCCGTCCGTCCCCTCGGGAAAGAGATTTGGTGACAACTCTGGGCCAGAGTCGGTCTGGCGCTGCGGGGTGGGGAGCCGGTGCGTGCCGTCTCCCGATGGGTCAACTTGGCACAAGC
>JBDQIL010000381.1:0-5182 GCA_040264415.1 Myxococcota bacterium | reverse complement strand
TCGTGGGCTCGTGCGGCGATGATCGCGTGCCGACCCCTCAGCAGGTGGCGCCGGCCGCCGACTGGATCCGCCCGCCGTCCCCAAAGCGGCACGCGGTCCTCATCGTGATCGACACCCTCCGGGCCGACGCGGTGGAGCTGGCCCCCACCCCGCACCTCGACGCGCTCGCCGCGGGCGGACAGGTGCGCCGAGCGTGGTCGGGCGGCACCTGGACCGCGCCGTCGATGGTGTCGATGTTCACGGGGCTGCCGGTGCGGGCGCACGGATGGGACTTCCCCTTCCCGCGCTTCATGGACGAGCACCGGGAGAGCTACCCGCCCGTGCCCGATCACCCCACCCTCGGGCAGGTGCTCGACGAGGCGGGGTTTCGAAACGACGGGATCGTCGCCAACGCCTTCTTGCGGCAGGGCCTCGGGTTCGAGCGGGGCTTCGACTCCTGGACCCGGAGCGGCGATCGCGGCGTGGTGAGCCAGGTGGAGAAGCTGGTCCGAGAGTGGGACGACGACGAGCGCCACTTCCTCTATGTCCACTTCCTGGGCCCCCACCACCCGCTCCGTCCCACCCGCCGGGCGGCCAAGGAGCAGCGGGTGCGGGCCAGCCTCAAGAACATCCGCGGCGTGTACTCCTTGTGGGACGCCAAGGGCGGGCGCTCGGTCGAGTCTCGCAACTACCGCCGCGCCTACAAGGCGGTGGTTCAAGACTCCGACCGCCGGGTGGGCGCGGTGCTCGACGCGCTCGGCTCCTACCGAGATGACGCGGCCATCATCGTGACCTCCGACCACGGCGAGATGCTCGGAGAGCACGACCAGTGGGGCCACGAGCACTTCGTCTGGGAGCAGATCACGCAGGTGCCGTTCATCGCCGAGGGGCTCGGGCCGCTCCCCGATACGGTCAACACCACCGCGGTCCCAGGCCTGATCACCTCGGCGCTCGGGGTGCCCCACGACTGGCCCGACGCCGGCCTGCAGACCGCCCCGATCGTGTCGCAGCGCCAAGGAAAGGTCGCGATGACGGTCGATGGGCGGATGAAGGGCATCTGGGACCCGGAGTCCTTCCCGGACGGCGGCTTCGCGGCCTTCGACTTGAAGGCCGACCCCTATGAGGAGTCTCCGCTCGATGAGGCGCCCGCCGAGCTCGTCGCGGCGCACGCGGACTGGCAGGCGCGGGTGCCTCTCGTGCAGCTGCGCGCCTCCGACGTGGGGATGAGCGGAGACGTGCTCGGGATGCTCGAGCAGCTCGGCTACATGGGTGACGGCGACGGCGAAGAAGAGGGCGACGACGCCCCCGATGGCCCCGACGTCGAAGAGGCGGCCGACGACGAGTCGGACGACTGGGGCGGAGAGCGGCCGCCGCCGGCGTCTGGTGCGTCAGACCCGTCGCCTGCAGAGCCGGCTAGCCCTGGGCTGGCCGAGCCCGCCCCCAAATCGCCTTGACGTAGTCGGCCACCGCGTCGGCCTCGAAGGGGAGGGCGGTCGTGCCATGGGGAGGCGCGCGGTCCCCTATCCAGGCCACCACGTTGGGCGGGGACTGCCAGGTCGGGTCGCGGTGGGCGGCGCGCGCGACCCGCAGCGCCGGCAGCCCGGAGGCGCGCCACCCCTCCACCAGGATCACGTCACAGTCGGGGAGGAGCGCCGCCACCGCCGCCGCCGACGGGGCCGCGTGGGGGCGCGCAGTGAGCACCCCGGCGGGGGTCACGACGCCCACCGCGCGGGCCCCCGCCGCCAGCATGGCCCCCGTGTCGCTGTCGGCCGGCTGGAGTGGATGCGGGTGGGGCGAGTGCTTGACGGCGCCGGCGCGGACCCCGCGAGCCTCGAGCGCCGGCAGAAGGCGGGTGATGAGCGTGGTCTTGCCGCTGCCCGATGGCCCGACCACCGCGATGAGGAGCGGCATGCGGCGCGCGGGGCTTGGGGGGGGAGGGGACATGCGGAGGCTCTCGACGGGGTCTTGCCCCGGGCAGGAGGCGGCCTTATCTCACCGGCCTTGGAGTCTCCCCGGACTCCCGCACCTGCAAGGAGCACCCATGCCCCCGTCCCGTCGCGCCTTCATCGTGGGTGGCGCCCACACCACCTACCTCGGCAAGGGCCACCCCGACTTCATCTGGAAGCGGCACCCAGACTTCGGCACCCGCGAGAACCCGACCCTGCGCGAGACGCTGCAGGCCGCGGTCGATGGCGCGATCGCCGACACGGGGCTGGACCCCGAGCTGGTCGACCGCCTCTACATCGGCAACTTCGTGGGTGAGCTGTTCGTCAACCAGGGCCACCTGGGCGCCGCGCTGGCGGGCACGCATCCCGCCTTCAACGGGAAGCCGGCCGCGCGGCTCGAAGGCGCCTGTGCCTCGGGTGGCCTCGCCGTCTTGGCCGGAATGGACGCCATCGCCGCAGGCGCCGACGTCGTCCTCGTGGCGGGCGTCGAGATCCAGACCACCGCCAGCGCGCGCACCGGCGGCGACTACCTGGCCCGGGCCGCCGACTACGCCCGGCAGCGCGGCCTCGACGACTTCACCTTCCCGGCGCTGTTCGCGCGCCGCATCAAGGCGCTGCACCAGTCCGCAGGCCTGACCGACGAAGACCTCGCCCACCTCGCGGTGAAGGCCTACGCCAACGCGAACCGCAACCCGCTGGCGCACATGCACGCCCGGAAGGTCACCTTCGACTGGGCGGCCTCGGCCGGCGACCGCAACCCGAACTTCCTCGGCAACGAGGCGCTCAAGCCCTACCTGAAGGTGTCCGACTGCTCTCAGGTGTCCGACGGCGCCAGCGTCCTGGTGTTGGTCAGCGAGCAGGGCCTCGCCAAGATGGGCAAGGTCGAGGCCGACGCGGCCGAGATCCGCGGCACGGGGCACGCGGTCGCCAGCCTCTACGAAGACGGCGACCCGACCGAGCTCTCCACGGTGGCCACGGCCATCGAGCAGGCCTACGCCTCGGCCGGCATCGGCGTGGACGACCTGGACGTCGCCGAGGTCCACGACTGCTTCACGGTGGCGGAGCTGCTCAGCTACGAGGCCATGGGGCTCGCCAAGAAGGGCGAGGGCCGTCACGTCGCGGCGAGCGGCCACACGGCGATCGACGGCGCCCTGCCGGTCAACACGGGCGGCGGGCTGGTGGGCTTCGGGCACCCCGTCGGTGCGACCGGCATCAAGCAGCCCCTCGAGATCTTCCGACAGATGAAGGGTCGGTGTGGCGACTACCAGCTCGCGACCCCGCCCACCTGGGGCCTCACCGCCAACATGGGTGGAGACGACAAGACCGTCGTGTCGCTCGCCCTCCGCAACGGCCAGTAGGGGTCGGGCGGGCGCCCCCGTGCGCCACCACGACGCCGTCGTCGGTCTGGGCAGCTCGCTGGGAGACCGGCGGGCCGCCCTGCGCCTGGCCGTCTCGGCGCTCGACGCCCTGCCCGGCACGCGGGTGGTCGCGGCGAGCCGGATCTTTCGCACGCGCCCGGTCGGGGCGGCCGCCGGCCACTTCCTCAACGGCGCGGTGCGCCTGCAGACCACCCGATCGGCGCGCGGCCTGCTCGCCGCGCTCCGGTCGCTCGAGGTGCGGATGGGGCGGCGCCCCTCTGTGCGCTGGGGCGACCGCGTCTTGGATCTCGACCTGCTGCTCTACGACGATCGGATCCGGCCGGCGGGCGGCTGCACCTTGCCGCACCCGGGCCTGCTCCATCGGCGCTTCGCGCTGCTGCCGGCCCGCGAGGTGGCACCCGACGCGGTGCATCCTGTGGCGGGCTGTCCGCTGTCGCAGCTGTCGGTGCCCGACGGCCCGCCGCCCCGGCTGGTCGGTCTGCTCCCGCAGCCGGCCCGGGGCCTTGCCGCGGGCGGTGGCCTGCAATACCGACCGCGACCGAAAGCCACCGACCCGAGGTCCCCCGTGAAGATCTTCCTCGATACCGCCAACCTCGACGAGATCCGCGAGGCGCACTCGTGGGGAATCCTCGATGGCGTCACCACGAACCCGTCCCTCATCGCCCGAGAGGGGCGCGACTTCATCGACGCCATCGCTGAGATCTGCGACATCGTGCAGGGCCCCGTGTCTGCCGAGACCGTCTCCCCCGACACCGAGGGCATGGTGCGCGAGGGGCGCCTGCTCGCGCAGGTGAGCGAGCACGTGGTGGTGAAGATCCCGCTCACGCGGGCCGGGCTCGCTGCGACCCGCACCCTCTCCGACGAGGGCATCGACTGCAACGTCACCCTCTGCTTCAGCGCGAACCAGGCGCTGCTCGCGGCCAAGGCGGGGGCCGCCTACATCTCGCCCTTCCTCGGCCGCCTCGATGACGTCGGCCAAGACGGCGTCGAGCTCATCGAGCAGATCGTGAGCATCTACGACAACTACCCGGCCCTGGGCACCGAGGTGCTCGCCGCGAGCGTGCGGCACCCCGCGCACATGACCCAGGTGGCGCTCGCTGGCGCGCACGTCGCGACCATCCCCTTCAAGGTCCTCAACCAGCTGGTGCAGCACCCGCTCACCGACAAGGGCTTGGCCGCCTTCCTGAAGGACTGGGACACCGTCCCCGACAACGACATCACCGCGCGGGTCACCCGCTGGCTCGCCGAGAAGGGCCGTTAGCAGCGCGCAGCCGGCGCGCCCCACGCCCGCGATCGCGGTGGCGCTGCTGGCCGCGGTGAGCGCCGCCCCGTACCTGCGGGGCGGGGCAGTCTGGGACGATCATTCGCTGATCTTCGGCTCCTTGGCGTCGCTGGACCCGCAGGGCCTCGTGTCGCTGTGGACCCAGCCGGTGGGAGGCGTGGCGGGCGGCGGCTACTACCGGCCGCTCGCCCTGTCGGTGATGGCGCTCCTGGGTCGGATCGGCCCGATGGCGCTGCACGTCGCCGCCCTGGTCGCCCATGTCGCGTCGGCGTCGATGCTGCTCCGGTTGCTGCGGCCGGCCCCCGCCGCGGTGTGGGGGGCCACGCTCTTCGCCGTGCATCCCTTGGCCTCCGAGGTGCTGGGGTGGTCCTCGGCCCTCCCCGACGCCCTGGCGGTGAGCTTCGGGCTCGCCGGCGCGCTGGCCGCCCGTCGCGACCTCTTCCTGGCGGGCACCTGCACCCTCGCGGCCCTGCTCTGCAAGGAGTCTGCGGTGCTGGTGCTGCCCTTCGCCATCGTCGCCGCGCGGGCGCCGCGGTGCTGCCGGCCTCGCCCGGGCCCAGCCGGATCGGCCTCGCCGGCGCCGCCACGCTCGCGGT
>JBDQIL010000380.1:0-5183 GCA_040264415.1 Myxococcota bacterium | reverse complement strand
GGCGCCTTCCGCTTCGTGGGCCTCGACCCCGGCCTCTGGACCCTCACGGTCACCCACCCGGGCTTCGAGCCGGCGCGGGTGCCGGTCGAGGTGGCCGACGGCGCGGTGGCCCAGGCCCAGGTGCCGCTGGCGCCCACCCCGCTGGCGCCCGAGCGCCGGGCCGACGCCGAGCTGGTGGTCGAGGGCGAGCGGGTCACCCCCGAGGTCACCGCGCGGGCCCTGCGCGCCGACGAGATCCGCATGCAGGCCGGCAGCGCCGGCGACGTGGTGCGCGCCATCCAGAGCCTGCCGGGCATGGCGCGGCCGCCCTTCAACGCCGGACAGCTGCTGGTGCGCGGCACCGGCCCTGACGACTCGGGCTTCTACCTGGGCGGCAGCCGCCTGCCGCTGGTGTTTCACTTCGGGGGGCTGGCCACGGTGGTCAACGGCGACTCGCTGTCCGAGGTGGTCTTCCTGCCCGGCAACTACGGCGTTCGCTACGGGCGAACCCTGGGCGGGGTCATCGACCTGCGCACCGACCCCGAGCTCCCCACCGAGACCAACGGCTACCTGGCCATCGACCTCTTCCAGAGCACGGCCTTCCACGAGCAGAAGGCGGGCGCCCAGACGGCGGTCACGGTGTCGGCCCGGCGGTCCTACATCGACGCGGTGCTCAACCCGCTGGTCAACCAGCGAGACGGCGTCGACGTGCAGCTGCCGCGGTACGCCGACGTGCAGGCCCGCGTGCTCCACCACACCGCCCGCGACCACGTCATCGACACCCTGCTGCTGGTCTCCGACGATCGCTTCCGGGTGACGCTGTCCGACGACAGCGACGACGAGGAGTCGTCGATCGTGCTGGCCTTCCAGAAGGCCTGGGTGCGCTGGTCGGCGCCGCTGGGCGGCGGCTGGACCAGCGAGCAGACGGTGATGGCCGGGCCCCAGCGCCAGGCCCTCCAGGTGCTCGACGAAGACGACTCCTTCGACCGCGCGGTCGGCCTGGGGCTGCGCAGCGAGCTGTCGCGCCCGGTGCTCGGTCCGGGGCGGCCGGGGTGGCGCGTCGGCCTCGACGCCGAGGTCGAGCTGCGAGAGTTCCAGTACGAGCTGGAGAGCCTGGCCGGCTACGGTCGCTACGGCGACCCCGAGGACGGCAGCGCCGTCGCGGTGCGGCCGGCCGTCTATGTCGAGCAGACCCAGCAGGTGGGCCGCCTGCAGGGCACCCCGGGCCTGCGCTTCGACCTCCTGCAGGTGCGCGACCGCCTCCAGAACGACAGCGTCTCCGTCTCGTCGATCGATCCGCGGCTGGCGCTCCGCTACACGCTGTCCCCCCAGACCGAGCTCACCGGCACCGTGGGCCGCTACAGCCAGCTCCCCCGGCTGCGCGAGCTGCTCGAAGACGCCAACGGCAACCCGGCCCTCGATCCCGAGTGGGCGCTGGCCACCAGCCTGGGCGCGGAGCACCGCTTCAGCGACCGGTGGTCGATCGAGGGCACCGCCTATGCCTCGTGGCTGCGCGACGTGATCGTGGGCCGGGACGACCGCTTCGAGTTTCGGCTGGGCCCCCTGTCCACCGGCCCCGCCGACACGGGGCCGTATGCCAACGCCGCCACGGGCTTCATCGGCGGGGTCGAGGGCCTGGTGCGGTGGGAGGACGCCCGCACGGTCGCGTGGGTGGGGGCCACCCTCAGCCGATCGCTGCGCACCGGCCGCGACGACGACACCTTGCTGGCCTTCACCTATGACCAGCCCGTGGTCGCCACGGCCGTGGTGTCGCGCGCCCTGGGCCGCACCTGGCAGGTGGGCGGGCGGCTGCGCTTCGGCTCTGGAAACCCCTATGTGCCCGTGGCCAACCGCGTCTACGACCTGGGCAGCCGCACCTGGATCCCCATCTTCGCCGATGAGACGCTGCGCCTGCCCGCCTACTGGACCGTCGACCTGCGGGTGGACAAGCGCTTCGACTTCCGGCGATGGTCGCTCACCACCTACCTGGACCTGATGAACGCCACGAACCGCCGCAACCAGGAGCTGGTGAACTGGCGCGCAGACTATTCGCGCGAGGTGCCGGTGTACGGCCTGCCCATCGTGCCGGCCTTCGGCCTGCGGGGGGCGTGGTGATGCTCCCCCTGCTCGGCCTGCTGGCGCAGCTCGGCTGCGGCGTGGGCGACTCTCACCCCTCGCAGGTCGTCGACACCCAGGTGCTCGCGGTGGTCACCGAGCCCGCCCAGCCCTCGCCCGGCCAGAGCGTCGCGGTGACCGTGTGGGTGGCCGACCCCCGCGACCGCGGGGTGGAGCTGTTGGTGTGGTCGTGTACGCCCTACGGCGACGACGACTGCGTCGAGCGAGAGGCCGGCCTGAACCAGATGGCCGCGGTGTTCACCGAGCCCGGGGCGCAGGGTCGCTTCTCCTTCTCCCGCTATCTGCCCGTCGCCCTCGAGGCCGTCTTCGCCGACAGCGACCAAGCGCCCGCCGCCCTGGTGTGGGCCCTGGCTTGCGAGCCCGGCCTGTGCCCGATCATCGACGATGTGCGGCAGGCCTTGGCAGATCCGGTCGACATCGCCGGCGCAGACCGGGTGATGGACGAGCTCGCCGACCCGGTCTCGTGGCTGCGCGACCTCCCGCTCGCGGGCGTCAACCTGGCCGGTCGCTTCGTGCCCCTGGCCCGCACCGCGGCCGACGACCGCAACCAGAACCCCGTGGTGGAGCAGCGCTTCTTGACCGAAGACGAGGTGGGGCAGCCCGTGGCGGTCGCGGCGAGCGACGCCCGCAGCGTGCGCTTCGCGGTCTTCGATCCGAACGGCACCCGCTCCGACGCGGTGGCCTACACCACGGTCGGCCGCTTCGACGACCACGTCGTGCGCGAGGACAGCCAGGACGACACCGTGCTGCACTGGCTGCTGGCGCCGGCTGAGCCGGCCACCGGCACCCTGTGGGTGGTCTTCGACGACGGCGACGGCGGTCGGTCGGTCTGGACCGCCGAGGTGACGGTGGAGTAGCCTCGGACTCCCCCGCTCCGCTCGCGCTCCCCCTGAGGTGCCCCATGGCCTTCCTCCCGACCCTGCTGCTCGGCCTCTCGCTGGTCCCGGTCGCCGACGCGCGCCGTCGGCCCCGGCCGGTCACCCGCATCTCGGCGCAGGCCGTGGCCGACATGGCGCGCGCCCGCGGCTTCGACGCCGAGGTCTCCACCGATGACGAGGGCGACCCCATGATCCGGGCCCAGAACCCCCAGTTCAAGCACATCGTGCTGTTCTACGGGTGCACCGAAGAGGGCTGCGAGACCGTGCAGTTTCGGGCCTGGTGGTCGGTGCAGAGCCCCGTGAGCCTCGAGGTCATCAACGCCTACAACGTCTCGAGTCGGCAGGGGCGCGCCTACCTCGACGCCGACCGCGACCCCACCTTCGAGATGCTCGTGCCGCTCCAGGGCGGCGTGCTCCCCAGCCACGTCGATGCCCTCTATGAGCTCTTCTTGGGGTCGTCGTCGCGGTTCGCGAAGCGGATCTTCGAGGGCGGCTGAGGGGCCCGCCTACTCGGCGTGGCTGCGGAAGAGGTAGCTGATGCCGGCCGACGAGTTGGCGCCGGGGGCGCCGATGATGAGGTCGGCGCGGCCGTTGCCGTCGGCGTCGCCGTCGAGCGCCACCGAGGTGCCGGCGCGCCGGTTCGACACCGTGGCCTCCAGGGTGTGGTCGGCCGCAGAGACCGACACCGTGCCGGTGGTGGGGCCGAGGAACACCCAGACCGCGCCGCCGCGCACGGCGCCGGACGTGCGGCCGCCCACCGCCAGGTCTGAGAAGCCGTCGCCGTCGAAGTCGCCGCCCGACACCGACGCGCCGGCCTGACCGGCGGTGGTGTCGCCCTGCACCACCAGGTCGGCCTCGTCGAGGTCGGCGCTCGCCAGCCCCGAGAGCGTGGCGCCCGTGAAGAGGTAGGCCGCGCCCGCGTCGGTGCCGCCCACCCAGGCGCCCTCGGCGCCGACGGCCAGGTCGTCGAGCCCGTCGCCGTCGGTGTCGCCCACCAGGCCCACAGACGAGCCGCCGAAGTCGCGGCTGAAGCTGCCCTCGAGCTGCACCGCCGCGTCGTCGAAGGTGAGCGCCCCGTCGAGCGGGCCCAAAAACAGCGCCGCGCCGCCCTTGCTGCCCCAGCCCCGGGCGCCCACCACCACGTCGTCGAGGCCGTCGCCGTCGATGTCGCCCCCGCCGGCGAGGGCGATGGAGCTCGACGTGCCGGCCGACGCGCCGATGGAGGCCACGCCGCCCGACGTGAACCGGGGGCCGGTGAGCGGCCCGGCCATCAAGAACACCGCGGCCTCGTCGTCGGACCAGCCCAGGTTGCCCACGAGCAGGTCGCCCACCCCGTCGCCATCGACGTCGCCGGCGGCCGAGAGGGCCGAGCCGGCGAAGTCGCTGTCGCTGGCGCCGTAGATGGCCCCGGTGGCGAGGTCTTCGGCGTAGTAGCTGCCGGGCGTGGTCACCGGCCCGTGGAGCAGCCAGGCGGCCCCGTTGTTGGTGGCCAGCGCGTCGCGGAAGGGCGCGCCGATGACCAGGTCGGCGTAGCCGTCGCCGTCGAGGTCGCCGCCCCCCGCGACCGCCTCGCCCAGGTGGTCGCCGGAGACGCGGGAGTACAGGGCCATCTCGGTGGTGGCGACCGGCACCGACGCGGAGCCCCGCGCGGCCCCGAGTCGGCTCCCCCAGAACACCCACACCCGGCCGCTCCCGGTCGCGTACTGCGGCCCGCCCACCACCAAGTCGTCGCCGCCGTCGCCGTCGAGGTCGCCGGCCCACGCCAGGTCGTCGCCGAACTGCTCGTTGGAGATGGTGGCGGTGAAGGTGACCGTGGCGGCGCTCAGCGTGGACGCGGCGGGGATGACGCAGCCGGCCCCCGACCCGTCACAGTTGTTGTCGACGCCGTCATCGCAGACCTCGGCGGCCGCGGGGCTCACGGTCGGGTCGGCCGGGGCGCAGTCGCCGGCCAGGTCCACCCACGCGGGGTCGGGGGGCTCGCAGCGGGCGGTGGCCGCGCCGTCTCCGTAGCCGTCGGCGTCGGCGTCTTCGTACCAGGCGATGCGGGTGGACGGGTCGAGGCCGGGGTCGGCGTCGTCTGCCGCGAGGCTGCAGTCTTCGTCGACGTCGAGAGGGTCGCAGACCTCGGTGAGCAGCGGGCTGCGCGCGGGGTCGGCGTCGTCGCAGTCTTCGCAGGCCGGCGACCCGTCG
>JBDQIL010000379.1:0-5216 GCA_040264415.1 Myxococcota bacterium | reverse complement strand
CCGCCAGACCGCGAACCAGACGGTGCAGCGCGGCATCGTCGAGTCTCGAGAGAAGGCCGCGCACATAGGCGGTCTCCAGCGTGCCGTGCTCCGACCAGTCGGTGACCTCGTAGAACTCGCCCTCTTGCTGTCCAAAGTCGCGGAGCGTGGCGATGTTGTCGTGGTCGCCGATGCGCGACAGGGCTGTGGCGGCGCGCTTGTGGACGCGCAGCCGCTCAGCGCGCTCCCGCTCGTCGTACAGGTAGGCAGACAAGAACCAGGTGCGGACGCGGTAGAGCCGGCCGTCGTCGAGCAACGTGTGGCGGGCCAGCCACGAGGTGCTCTCTTCGTTGCCCCCCACCCGGCTCTCGGCTTGGTAGCTGCCCCAAGCGCGCAGGCGCGTCTCTCGTCCCTTCAGCCGGCGCGTGATGTGGTCGACGATGCGGTCGATGTGCTTGCGGTAGGGCACTGGACCGGCGTTGCGGTGGGTCTTGATGCCAGCCCCCGCCCCAAGCCCCCGCCCGATGGTGTGGGCGTGGAAGCAGCGGGCGGCCTCTTCAGCAAAGAGGTCGAAGGAGGCCCGTGGGTCGGCGACCGCGAGCACCGCACCCACGTAGGGAGAGCGTAGATCGTCGTCGAGCCGCAGGCGCTTCATGTGGGTGCCCAGCACGCGGGCCTTGAGGTCGGTCACCACCAACGGGTTTTCGACGTACTTGCCGTCGTTGAGCTGCCACTGTCGGCCCGAGACTGCCTGGATGCGGCCTCGCCAGCCCTTGACCTCGACGATCCAGACGCCGGTGGCACCGACCACGATGGCGTCGCACTCGTAGGGGTGGCCAGAGCGCTGGTCGTGGATGTCGACGTTCGGGATGACCGCCCAGCTCTTGGGCAGGTCGTCCACGAGCCGCTGCACGACGTCTCGCTCGGCGCGGTTCACGGGCGCGCCGCCCAGCTCGACGAGGCGTGCCATCAGCCCTCCGTGTCGGTGCGGACGTGCAGGACCGCGGTGTAGAGGGATTGGTCTACCTTGGGCAGGCGTCGCACCAGGTCGAGCACCTGCTGGCGGTCGAAGGTGCCGCGAAGCGCGAGATGCAGGTCCATGGCGGCGTCGAGCTTGTCGGCCTTGCCGGCGTAGGCGTCGAGGAAGTCGGTGAGAGCGGCGTGTCCGCGCACCTGTTGGACCGTGAAGGTGACCTTTCGAAAGGTGGTCTCGCGCGGCAGCTTGCGCGGGTTCATGACGGTCTTCTCGACCTCCATGAGCAGGCGGTTGCGGGCAGAGACGGGTCCGAAGGACAGCTCGTCGTTGGGCCGGTCGGGCTCGTCTTTGGGCACCAAGACATCGCAGCGCTGGGAGAGTACGGCTTGGCTGGTGCCGTCGGGGCGGTCATGCACGCAGAAGACGTAGTAGTGGTAGCCGACGCCTGGCGTGAGGTTGTTGGTGTCCACGAACTCGGTGTCGCTGCCCAAGTAGCGGTTGGCGCCGTGGCTGGCGTCGATGTCGATGCGGTGGACCTCGCCGACCTTCCAGCCCTTGGTGCTGGTGTAGCGCTGAATGACGGTGCGCAGGGTGCCCTGGTGCGGGGGGAGCTCGGGGAAGGTCCAGGCGACCCGGACGCCCTTCGTGCTCGGCTCCCACGTGGCGGTGACGAAGGTGTGGGCGTGCTTGTCAGGCGGCGGTGGTGTGGTGAGCTCTGCCCGCGCGTCCACGAGGGTGCAGGCGAGGATGTCGTCTTGAGAGAGCTGGCCGATGGTGCTGGGGCCGACGTGCTCTCCACCGGGGCGACTCAGGCCGAGGGTGCGCGTCTTGACGAGCGCGCGCAGGGCGTCGGGTACCAAGCCGGCATCGTAGGGGACCGGGAGGCCGGGCGTTCGGTCGAACTGATCGACGAGTGCCTGTACCGGCCGGTGGCGGTAGTCCGTCCAGATCTTGCCGATGCGGTGCACGAACTCGGGGGGGCTCGACCAATCGCGGCGCACCAGGGCGAGCAAGGACGCGTGACTGAAGTCGTCGAGCCGGGCCAGCTCGTACCAGCCCTGGTCCGGTGTCTCGGTGCTCGCGCCTGCCCGGTGCCAGGCGACGTAGCGCCCGTAGCGGGCGGCGACTTCTTTGCCGAGGGTGGTCTGCGCCTTGGCGCGGACGTCTCGGTAGATGGCGGCGGCGTCGCGGTCGGGGCTGTTCTCGAGCAGGCGGTTGCATGCCTCGATGCGCCGAGCGATGCGGCGCAGGTCGTCGTCGGCCAGGAGGTCGTAGGCGGGCGCGTCGGCGGGCCGGGAGACCGAAGGTTCCAACAGCAGCACGGTGTTGCGCCGCTCGTCGAGGTTCTGGGCGGACAGCCGTTGGCGGGGCGACAGCGAGCAGAGGCTGAGGATGACCTTCGGGCGGCGCTTGCCCGCGGCCTTGAGGTGCTCCTCGGTGCGGGCCTGGGTGAGCGGTCGGTGGACTGCGGTGGCTTTGTCGTCGCCCCACTTCTGCAGCAGCACGCTCTCAATGACCTCGGCGCAGGCTTCGTTGGTCACGAGCTGAGACGATGCGACCGCGTTGATGCGGGCGTGGGGGTTCTCTTGCGCGCGGAAGACGAAGCGGTCGTTCTCGACGTGCAGGTGGAAGGCCAGGCTGCGCAAGCGCTCCAACGAGTCCCGGATGCGGTTGGGGTTCTCGCCCGGGTCCATCACCGCCCGCATGATGTCTTCGCGCGTGGCGCCGGGGTTCGTGGGGTCAGCGATGCTGTAGAACAGGATGGTGCTGAAGAGCTCGTCCTTGTGGGGGAGGTCGGCAGGCACAGCATCGTAGTTGTCGCCCAGCGCGCGGCGGACCGCCTCGCCGGACTGGTCGAGGTTCTGAAGGGCTACCGAAACCCGGTCGTCCTTGAGCGGGAGGTCTTGACTGCTCACCACGGGGCGGGTCTGGTGGGTGTGCCGCACGACCTCAGCCAAGAAGCGCAGCGTGCCACGGGTGCTCTGGAAGCCGCCCAGGTTGGGCACCTTCTTGGTCAAGATGTCGAGGAACTCCGGCGTGAAGGGCCAGGTCTCGGACATGCGGCTGGTGTAGGCATCCACGTCGGAGATCTGGGCCGCACTGTAGGCCTGGGTGTAGTCGTCTACCAGGCGGGCGATAGCCAGCTTGACGGCAGGCTCGTCGCGGCCCTCGAACATTCGGAAGAGGATGACGCGCTGGCGGTCGTCTGCAGATCGGAACGACAGCTCCAACGGGCGGACGCGGCGGAGGGTCTCGGCCGGCTCAGCCTTCTCGCCCAGAACCGAGGTCAGCAGCGTGAGGTTGCCCGACCGCGTGGTGGTCTCGGTGAGGGCCTGTAGGAAGTTGCGGTTGCGGCCTCCGCGAATAGCGGCCTGGCCGTCGAACCAGCGCTCAATCTCGTCGAAGATGAGCACCACCCGTCGGTCGCCGATGAGGCGCTCCAGCGTCTCACCGTCTGGGAAGTCGCCTTCGAAGACCTGGGAGCCATCGAGCTGCTCCAACACGACCTGCCAGAGGTTCTCTTTGCCGCGGTGAATGAAGCTGCGGGTGATGACGATGAGGTCGTCGGGGACGTCGAACGCAGGCAGGTTCCACCGATGGGCCCATTCTCGGGCGGCGGCCGGGTTTGTGAGGGCATGGTGCGCCGCGAGCAGAATGTGCGACTTGCCGAGGCCGTAGCGGCCCGACAGCAGCAGCGTTCCCGGAACTTCTGTGGGGCTCGTCAGGCGCTTGGAGAGGACCCGCAGCGTCTCCACGACTTCGTGGGTCGGGAACGTGATGTGGAAGAAGGCGCGTGCGTCTTGGATCACCTGCGCGGCCGGCGCTTGCTGGCCGAGCTTCCGGCGTTTGCCTTTCTCTGCCGGCTTGGCTGCCAGGTGGCCGAGGTCCACCATGTCGATGAGGCGCTCGGGGTCGAGGACCTCGGGACGGACGGTGACTAGGTTTCCGAAGCTCGGCAGGTCTGGCATGCGGTCTCCCCAACAGGGTGGGGAGCATATCGGGGCCGGGCCTCATGCGGGAGGACGTGACGACGTCCATCCTCATCCAGTTGGATTGTCCGATTCTGTGAGGAGGGGCATTCCGGCTCCCAACCTGTTGGTACTCGACAGTCTTGGAAGTGCACGAGCCAGCAGCCAGGTTTCAGGGCCGCGTGAGCTGCGATCTGCTTGGCCATCGGCGGGTGAGGGCCTTCATGGCCCTCCCACGCAGCGGCGTCGGGTAGATTCCGGCACGCGAAGGAGCTGTCATGCGCCACTGGATTCTTATGTTCAAGCCCGAGACCTACGAGGTTGTGCAGAGCCACGGTGTGGTCGGCGTGCAGCCGAAGAATGCGCAGCGGTTCTTCGAGCTCGCGCCCGGCGACAAGTTCATCACCTATGTGTCGCGGGCGCGGCTGCTCGACGGGCACGGGGAGATCCGGTCGGAGCCGTTCAATGACGTCTCCGACATCGGGCCGGGCTGGCCGTACTACGCGCTGCGGGCGCGGGTCCGCATAGACCAGACGGGTGCTGGGAAAGACGCCAAGGACCTGCTGTGGGGCTTCTCGACCTTCGACGGCATTCGGACGTCGCCAGGGAACTACCTGTTCTGCAAGGGTGGGTTCTTGGAGATTGCGGAGAAGGACTACCGGTGGGCGCGGAGCGTGCTGGATGGGTCGTGGAAGGGGCCGCCGGGGGCTGCGATCTGAGACGGGGTCGAGCCTACACCTTGACCCACCAAGGCCAGAACCTGTCCGAGCAGCAGATTCAGGCTCGACCACTGAACGGATGAGCAGTATTTATGGATCGTCCCCACCTCACCGGAGGCCGACGATGCACCTGTTGGAGAACCCGACTCTCCTCCTCGATGCCCCCAACTTCTGGCTCCGCGACCTCCGCCTCGGTCGCTATACCGAGCTCGTTCGGCACCTGAGCGACGACGCCTACCGCGCCGCGCGTATCGCCAGCCTGCTGCCGCGCCGGCGCGCGCTGGCTTGCGTCGCGGACTGCCTGGGCCTGCCCACCGACGGCACCATGGCGATTCTGCGGGGCCGGCTGCACGGCGCCGGGGCCGCTGTCGCGCCGTACCTGCTCGCCGCGGACTTCCAACGGCGGAAGCACGCCGACGCCGTGGCTGAGGTGGCCCGCGCCGTCCTCCCGGACTTGGTGCTGGATGGCTGCCTGGACACCCGCGGCCGGCTCGACCGCCTGGTGGTGGTGCTGCGGCTCACCCAGCTCGCTCCGCACGCGCTCGTGCAGGTTCGAGGCCTGGACGCATGGAT
>JBDQIL010000378.1:0-5217 GCA_040264415.1 Myxococcota bacterium | reverse complement strand
GGCCGCCCGGCCTCGCCCCCCTGGCGCAGGGCGGGGGCCATCGTCACCGGGACGCCCGCGCCTGCGAGGGCGGGGTTGAGCACCCCCGCCTCGACCCCCAGGCGCATGGCGGTGGCCCTCTTCACCGGGTCGCCCGCGCCTGCGATGGCGGTGTTGAGCAACACCGCATCGACCCCGAGCTCCATGGCCAGGGCCGCGTCGCTCGCGGTGCCCACCCCGGCATCGACGATGACCGGCACATCGACCATCTCGCGGATGATGCGCAGGTTGGTGGGGTTGCGGATGCCCAGGCCGCTGCCGATGGGGGCGGCCAGCGGCATGACCGCCACGCAGCCGATGTCCTGCAACCGTCGGCAGGTGATCGGGTCGTCGAGGGTGTACGGCAGCACGTGAAAGCCGTCGCGAACCAGCACGCGGGCGGCCTCGAGGGTGCCCTCGATGTCGGGGAAGAGCGTGCGCTCATCGCCGATGACCTCGAGCTTGAGCAGGCTCGTGCCCAGCAGCTCGCGCGCGAGGTGGGCGGTCGTGATCGCGTCTTCGGCCGTGTAGCAGCCGGCGGTGTTGGGCAGCAGTTGGATGCGGTCGCGATCGATGTGATCGAGCACGCCCGAGCCATGGACGGCCGCGAGATCGACCCGGCGGATGGCGACGGTCACCATCGCCGTGCCGGCCGCCTCGTGGCAGGCCCGCATGGTCTCGAAGTCTTCGTACTTGCCCGTGCCTACGATGAGGCGGGAGGACAGCTCCAGGTCGGCGATGCGCAGCATGGCGAACGGCTATCGCACCGGGCGCGGGTTAGCCGCACCCATCCCCTTTCCCACAGAGGTCCCCATGGGCGACGGCGCGGCGATCAAGGTGCTCACGGTCTTCGGCACGCGGCCCGAGGCAATCAAGATGGCGCCGGTGGTGCAGGCCGTGGCGGCCCACCCCGCCCTCGACGGCAAGGTCTGCGTGACTGCTCAGCACCGCGACATGCTCGACCAGGTGCTCGACCTCTTCGAGCTGAAGCCCGACTGGGACCTCGACCTCATGCGCCCCGGCCAGAGCCTGCACGGCCTCACCGCGCGGGTGCTCACCGGGATGCAGCCCGTGCTCGAAGCGTGGCAGCCCGACATCGTGCTGGTGCATGGCGACACCACCACCACCCTCGCCGCCACCCTCGCCAGCTTCTACAGCGGCGTGGCCGTGGGGCACGTCGAGGCGGGCCTCCGCACCGGCGACCTGACCGCGCCCTTCCCCGAAGAGGCCAACCGGGTGCTCGCCGACAAGCTCTGCCGGCTGCACTTCGCGCCCACGCAGCGATCGGCCGACAACCTCCACGCCGAGGGGCTGCCTGCGGCGGGCATCTCGGTCACCGGCAACACGGTCATCGACGCCCTGCTGTGGGTTCGCGATCGCGTGCGGGCGGCGCCGGCCGAGCAGGACCGCGCCGCGCTGGGCCCCGTCTTCGACCTCGTGACGGCGAGCGACGCCAAGCTGGTGCTGGTCACGGGCCACCGGCGCGAGAGCTTCGGCGACGGGTTCTTGCAGATCTGCGCGGCGCTGCGGCGCCTGGCCATCGCCCACCCCGACGTGCACCTCGTCTACCCCGTCCACCTCAACCCGAAGGTGCAGGAGCCGGTCCACGCGACCCTCTCCGACCTGCCCAACGTCCACCTGCTGCGTCCGCTCGACTATCGGCCCTTCGTGCGCCTGATGGACCGCGCCACCTTCATCCTGACCGACTCGGGCGGCATCCAGGAGGAGGCCCCGAGCCTGGGCAAGCCGGTGCTGGTGATGCGGGAGGTCACCGAGCGCCCGGAGGGCGTGGCGTCGGGCACGGTTCGGCTGGTGGGCACCAACGCCGACCGCATCTTCGACGCCTGCCACCAGCTGCTCACCGACCCTGCGGCCTTCGACGCCATGACCCGCGCCCACAACCCCTACGGCGACGGGCAGGCCAGCCAGCGCATCGCCGACACCATCGCGTCGGTGCTCGGCTGAGCGAGGCCGACCAGCCCGCCGCGCCCGCGGCCGGCGGGCCCCCCGGCGAGCCCCCCGGCGGCGGCGACACCGCCCAGCTGGCCGGCGGCGCGGGGCTGATCTTCGCCGGCGGCATCGCCGACCGGGGACTGCGCTTCGTGCTGAAGTGGTTCCTGTCGGGCGTGGTGGGCCCCGCCGGGCTCGGCCTCTACGAGCTCGCCAACGTCCTCGCGCGCACCGTGTCGGCCTTCGCCACGCTCGGGGTCGACGACGGCGCGCTGCTCTTCGCCTCGCGCTACCGCAAGACCGCCGAGCACGCGCGCCTCAAGGGCTCGGTCATCGCGGCGGGGGCCATCATCCTCTGCGCCGGCCTCATCGTCGCGGTGGGGCTGTGGGCCGCCGCCACCTGGGGCCCCTGGTGGGCCGACGACCCCGAGGCGCAGACCGCCGTGCAGTGGACCGCACCGGCCATCCTCGGCTGGTGCCTGGTCCTGCTCGCGCAGGGGCTCAACCGCGCCGCGAAAGACATGCGCGGCATCGTCGCGACCAAGCAGATCGCCATGCCGGTGCTCATGCTGGCCGGCGTGCTGGTGGCGGTCGGCTTGCTGAACGGCGGCGTGCTGGCCGCGGTGCAGATCATGAGCCTGGCCACCGTGGTGAGCGGGCTGCTGGGGCTCATCTGGGCCGGGCGACACTTCTGGAGCGTGGTCCGCGACCCCGACGTGACCGCCCACTTCGAGGTGGGGCAGCTGCTCAAGTTCAGCCTCCCCCAGAGCGTCACCCAGGCGGCCTGGCGCCTGAACCAGTCGATGGACGTGCTGATGCTCGGGTGGCTGAGCACCCGGGAGGAGGTCGGGCTCTACGCCATCGCCGCGGCGCTGGCGAGCATCGGCGCGGTGCCCGCCAACGCAGTGACCAGCGTGTTCTCGTCGTTCATCGCCGAGCTGGTCTACGTCAAAGAGCTGGAGCGGCTCAACCGGCTGCTGAAGACCGTCACCCGCTGGCTGCTCATCGCGGCGGCGCCCGGCTACCTCGTGCTCTTCCTGCTGCCCGACCAGGTGCTCCGCATCTACGAGCCCGCCTACCTCGCCAGCATCACGCCGCTGATGGTGCTGGTGGCCGCCCATCTGCTCAACACCATCTGCGTGCCGGCGATGAACACCATCCCCATGGCCGGCTACTCGATGTTGAACCTCGTCAACGGGGTGGTCGCGCTCAGCCTGAACGTCGGGCTGAACTGGCTGCTGATCCCGCAGTACGGCAGCGTGGGGGCGGCGGCGGCCACCGGCATCACGCTGGTGCTGTGGTCGGGCTGGCGGCTGTTCGAGGTCAAGTGGCTGCTGCAGTGCTTCCCCTTCGGCCTCCGCACCCTGGGCCTGCTCGGGCTGGCCGTGGGGGGCGCGGTGGCGCTGAAGCTGGGCGGCCAAGGCTGGCCCGTACTCGCCCGCGTGGGCTCGACCGCAGGGCTGGTGCTGCTCTTCGTGGTGGCGGCCGGCACCTTCGGCCGCACCCCAGACGACGACGCCTTGCTGGCGCGGGTTCGGAGCAAGGTGGGGCGGATGCTCGGGCGACGCTGACCCCCGCAGATGGCTACACTGGGCCAAAGCCCCTCCACCGACCGGACGGAGCCCCGCATGTCGAACGTCGAGCGCCTCATCGAGCACATCCGCGATGGCATCATCGGCGATGACGCCGCGATCGCCGGCCCCTACGGCGTGCGGCGGGTCACCTACGCCGACTACACCGCCTCGGGGCGCTCGCTCGACTTCATCGAGGACTTCATCCGCGGCGAGGTCATGCCGCTGTACGGCAACACCCACACCGAGTCGTCGGGCACGGGGCTGCAGACCACGGCCTTCCGCGAAGACGCCCGGGCCATCATCCACGAGGCGGTCGGTGGGGGCGAAGACGACGTGGTCATCTTCTGCGGGAGCGGCGCCACCGGGGCCATCAACAAGCTGGTCGACGCCCTCAACCTGCGCATCCCCGCCGACCTCGACGCCCGCTACGGCCTCTCCGACCACATCCCCGCCGCCGAGCGCCCGGTCGTCTTCATCGGCCCCTACGAGCACCACTCCAACGAGCTCCCCTGGCGGGAGAGCATCGCCGAGGTGGTCACCATCGACGAAGACGCTGACGGGCGCATCGACCAGGCCTGCCTCGAGGCCGCGCTGAAGCGCTACGCCGACCGGCCGCTGAAGATCGGCAGCTTCTCGGCGGCCTCCAACGTCACGGGCATCGGCAGCAAGACCGCCGACATCGCCGCGCTGCTGCACCGGTACGGGGCGCTGTCCTTCTGGGACTTCGCGGCGGCCGGCCCCTACGTCGACATCGAGATGAACCTGGTGGGCGACGGCGAGCATGGCGCCCTCGCCTACAAAGACGCCATCTTCGTCTCCCCCCACAAGTTCATCGGCGGGCCCGGCACGCCCGGAGTGCTGGTGGTCAAGCGGGCGCTGATGCAGAACCGGGTGCCCACGCAGCCGGGTGGGGGCACGGTGTCGTACGTGACCTCCGACCACCACAGCTATGTCACCGACCCCATCCGGCGCGAAGAGGGCGGCACGCCGGCCATCATCGAGAGCATCCGGGCGGGGCTGGTGTTCCAGCTGAAGGAGGCCGTGGGCCCCGAGCTGATCCGCGCCCGCGAGCACGCCTTCATTCGGCGCGCCATCACGCGCTGGTCCGACAACCCCGCCATCCGCATCCTGGGCAACCCCGACGCCTGGCGCCTCAGCATCGTCAGCTTTCAGGTGCGCCACGGAGAGCGGGCGCTGCACCACAACTTCGTGGTCGCGGTGCTCAACGACCTCTTCGGCATCCAGGCCCGCGGCGGCTGCTCGTGCGCGGGCCCCTACGGCCATCGGCTGCTGGGCATCGACCCCACGCTGAGCGAGGCCTACGAGACCGAGAGCGCGCGCGGGTGGTCGGGCATCAAGCCCGGGTGGGTGCGCGTGAACTTCAACTACTTCATCTCCGAGGCCACCTTCGACTTCATCCTCGACGCGGTCGACCTGGTCGCGACCCACGGGTGGAAGCTGCTCCCCCAGTACGAGTGGGATCCAAAGCGCGACCTCTGGCTGCACCGCGGCCGCGCCGAGCACCGCACCCTGCGCCTGTCCGACCTCCGCTACGACTCGGGCCGCATGGCCTTCCGCAGTCGCCGGGCCACCGAGCCCGAGTGGGCGCTGGCGGGCTACCTCGACGAGGCGCGGGCAGGGTGGGGTCGACTTGCGCGGGCACAGACTCGGGGTG
>JBDQIL010000377.1:0-5238 GCA_040264415.1 Myxococcota bacterium | reverse complement strand
CTCACGGTGAGCCGCCGCGGGGCCCTGCGCCCGCTGCCGCTCACCCTGGGGGCCGCCCCGAAAGAGACGTGGACGCTGGAGATCGATCCCGACGCCTCCCCCGAGGCCGCAGCCCGCCGGCAGATGTGGCTGGCGCCGGACCCGCGCTGAGCGGTGGCCGCTCGCGGCCCGCCCGCCTGCGGTAGGCTGCGCCCACGGAGGCCTCATGTCCGCCATGACCACCCGCCGAAAGCTGGCCATCGCCACCTGGGACAGCCCGCGCGAGGGCAACATCTACGGCCGCCTGGTGCTCGACACCGGCGAGGTCAAGCGGTACCTCGAGTGGGTCCGCGAGGCCACCGGCGAGAAGGTCACCCTCACCCACTTCGTGGGCGCGTGCGTGGCCGAGGGACTCAAGCAGACGCCGTCGCTCAACGGGCGCATCTGGCTGGGACGCTACATCCCCCACGAGACGGTCGACATCAGCTTCTTGGTGGCGCTCGAGGAGGGCGGCGACCTGGGCAAGGCCCGCATCAGCCGCGCCGACGAGAAGGGGCCCGTGGGGATCGCACGTGATCTTCGAGAGCTTGCGAAGAAGCTGCACAAGGGGCAAGACGACGACTTCAATAAGTCGAAGGGCACGATCAAGATGCTGCCCACTTGGCTGCTGCGCCCCCTGCTGCAGTTCGTGGGCTGGCTGGGCGGCTGTGGCGGCGTGTCGTTCCCCGCCATCGGCGTGACGCCCTACCCCTTCGGCGCGGCCATCATCACCAGCGTCGGCATGCTGGGCATCGACGAGGGGCTGGTGCCGCCCACCCCCTTCGCGCACGTGCCGGTGTACGTGTGCCTGGGCGCCGAGCGCCTCGTGCCCGCCGAGCACAACGGCGAGATCGTGCTGCGCCCGCAGGTGGTGGTGACCGCCACCCTCGACCACCGCTTCATCGATGGGTTTCAGGGCGGCACGCTGGCGCGGCTGATGCGCGAGCTCTTCGCCGAGCCCTGGCGCCTCTCGGGCCTCCAGGGGCCGCCCGCCGACCTCGACTGAGGCCGCCCGAAGCGGCGGCGTTCAGCTCGCGAGCTGCAGCAGCGTCTCGCGCAGCACGGCGGGGTCGACCGGCTTGTCGAGCACCGCGCCCGCGCCGCGGCGCTTCAGCTCGTCCACCGGCACGTCGTGGTAGCCGCTGAGCACCACGATCGGCAGCTCCCGGCCGCGCTCGCGCACCGCGTCGATGAGCTGCAGGCCGCTCATGTGCGGCATGCGCATGTCGGTGAGCAGCACGGATGGAGAGAGGTCGACGAGTATTGCGAGCGCCTCGACGCCGTCTTGGGCCTCCACCACGGTCCACCCCGCGCGCCGCAGCAGCCGCCCGACCGAGCGCCGAAGGTGCGGGTCGTCGTCGACCAAGAGGAGGAGACTGGCGGGCTCGGGTGCGGTCATGGGGACGCCGGGAAGGTGAGGCGGAAGGTGGTGTGCGGTCGGGTCGGGTCGAGGCGGAGCTGGGCGCCCATGCCCTCAGCCAGGGATTGTGACAAGCTCAGGCCCAGCCCGGTGCCGGCGCCGGGGGCCTTGGTGGTGAAGAAGGGCGCCATGATCGCGTCGCGCAGGTCGGCGGGCACGCCCGGCCCCGAGTCGGTGACCGAGATCTCGAGGCCCTGATCGGTGCGGGTCGCCCCCAGCCGAATCCAGCCGTCGGGTTGCCCAGCCACGGCGTCGGCGGCGTTGGTCACTAGGTTGATGAGGATCTGGGCGAGGTGGGACGCCCGCGCCTGCACGGTCCACGCGGGGTCGGCCTTGCGCACCGTGACCTGCGTGCCGTTCGACGCCAGCCGCGCGGCGCTCATGTGGCGCACCTGGCTGATCGCGCGGGCCACCGAGACGGCCGTGAGCGGATCACCGTCGGCGTCGCGGCTCAGGGTGCGCATGCCGTCGACCACCTCCGCCAAGAAGCGGGTGGTCGCTCCGATCTGCGCGGTGAGCTCTCTGAGCAGGTCGGGATCTGGGTCGGCCTCGTCCAGCTCCTCGGCCATCACCGTGGCGTCCATGAGCAGGGTCTGCAGCGGCGTGTTCAGCTCGTGGGCCACCCCGCCCGCAATTTGGCCCATGGCCAACAGGCGCGCGGTCTGGGCGGCCTGGGCGCGGCGCGTCTCCTCGGTGATGTCGTCGAAGCGCACGAAGACGCCGCGGACGAGCCCGTCGCCGTGTCCGAATTGGCGCATGGACCAGCGGACCACCCGGCCCTCGCCCGCTTGGCCGCTCGGGATGCGCTCCTCGGTGTGCTCGGGCTCGGCGCCGTCGAGGGTCTGCTGGAAGCTCTCTCGCCACGACGGGGGGGCGGGGGCGTTGAAGGGGCCGCGCATCCCGTCTCCATCGAGGGCGTCGAACCAGGCCTGCCACTCGTCGCTGGCGGCGATGACGCGACCGGCGGGGTCGATGAGCGCCACCGCGGCGGGCACCCCCCGGACGAGCCCCTTCAGCATCCGCTGCTCGCCTTCGAGCACCCGCTTGGCCTCTTCGGTGGCCGTGCAGTCGAAGTGGGTGCCGGTGAAGCGGATCGCCTTGCCGTCGTCGTCCCAGCCCGACACGCGCCCGCGGTCGAGGATGTAGACCCACCGCCCGTCGGCGTGCTTCATGCGGTGGATGTTCTCGTAGAAGGCGGTGTCTCCGCGCAGGTAGGCCTGGATGTCGGCGTAGCACTGGGCGATGTCGTCGGGGTGCACCCGCGACTCCCAGCTCGACAGCTCCATCGGCATCGTCGCGTGATCGATGCCCAGCATCGCACACCAGCGGCGGTCGAACTGCACCGCGTTGTCGCGCAGGTCCCAGTCCCAGATGCCGAGGTGGGCGCCCTCGACCGCGAGGTTGAGCCGTTCGGCGAGTTGCGCGGCGGTGAGGTTGTCGAGGAAGGTTCGCAGCGACGACATTCATCAAACTCCAATCCATGCGCTGGCCAGTCTATCCGGACCGATGGTCCCGTGCGCGCGGAGGCCCCGGTCGCGGGCGCGCGCGAGATGGGTGAGACTGCGGGTGCGCTTGCCCCCGAGCCTGCCGTGACGTCCGCCCTCTTCCCGTTTCTGGTCGCCGCTTTGGCCCCAGCCTCCGCCCAGGAGGCCTGCCCGAGCGGCTGGGCCGCCGACGCCCTCGGGCTCTCCTGGGCGTGGGCGCGAACCGATCAGCGCGGCATCGACGCGCCCCGCGTGGCGGTGCTCGAGGGTGGATTTCGCGCCGACCACGTAGACCTGGCGGGGCGGATCGATCGGGGCTTCGACTACGCCCTCGGGGTGGAGGCCGTCACCGTGCCCACCCGGGTGGAGCCCGACCGCGGCACCTGGATGGCCGCCCTGGTGGTGGGCGCCGACGACGGCGTGGTGGCCGGCACCGGCGTGGCCCCCGAGGGGCGCGTGGTGCTTGCGCAGGTCGGTGAAGCCACCGGCGCGCTGTCGCTGTCGGCCCTCGCCGCGGCCATGGACCACCTCGCGGGCGGCGACGCAGGCGCGGTGGGCGTGGCGGTGACCGCTGCGGCGACCGGCTCGAGCAGCCGCACCCTGGGCGAGGCGGTCGGCGCCCTCGAGGCGGCCGACGTGGTGCTCGTGGTCGCCGCCGGCGACTGCGACGGCTGCGCCGATCCCGACCTCGATGGGTCGCCGCAGTACCCGGCGGCCTATCAGGGGCCCCACCTGCTCAAGGTCGCGGCGGGCGCCGCCGGGGGGGGGCTCACCGCCGACGCCCGGTTCGGGCTGCGGTCGGTCGATCTGGCCGCCCCCGGCGAAGACCTGTGCGCCGCCGGCGTGCTCAGCCCCACCGCGGCGGTGACGCGTTCGAGCGCCGCGGGCGCGGCGGCCCTGACCGCAGGCGGCGCCGCGCTGGTGCGCGCCGTGTACCCGGAGCTGTCGGCGGCCGAGACCGTGGCGCTGCTCAAGGCCTCGGCGGCCCCCGACCCGGCCCTCGAGGGGCAGGTCGCCACCGGCGGCGCCCTCGACCTCGATCGTGTCTTCCAGGCGGCGGTTCCGCTCGTCGGGCCGCCCGTGTCCGCCCCCGAGGTGCTGGAGATCCCGATCTCGAACCTGGGCCCCGACGGCGTCGCCACCCTGCGCATCGGCCACCACGACGAGCTCGCCATCTCCGCGGTCCTCGAGCCCGACGGTTGGACCGTCTCGCCCATCGAGGTGGGCGACCCCGTGCCCGACGGTCGGGGGCAGCCCATGGCGGCGCCCCAGCCCGGCAGCCTGGTCACCGGCCCGCTGGCCGAGGGCGCCGTGCTCACCGTGCGCCTGGCGGTGGTGGGCACGGCGCCGGGCGAGGGCACCGTGCGGGGCGGCGCCGAGAGCCCCGGGGCGGCCTGGATGCCCGCCCCGGTTCAGGGCGACACGGTCGACGCCGACGACGCGCCGGCCTGGACCGTCTCCCTCGACCCTGCGCCGGCCGACACGGGGCCGGCGCAAGTCGATGGCTCCATCGCGCCCCCCGAGGGCTGCACCTGCAGCGCGGGGGCGGCGCCGCTGCGGGGCGGCCTCGCCGTGGGGCTGCTGGGGCTGGTGGCCCTCGTCCGCCGGCGGGCGGGGTAGACTCGGACCATGGCGTCCCCCCAACCCACCACCGAAGGCAAGGTCCGCATCGACAAGTGGCTCTGGGCCGCCCGATGCTTCAAGTCCCGCTCCCAGGCCGGCAAGGCCTGCGAGGGCGGCCAGTGCAAGGTCGATGGCGCGGTGGCCAAGTCGTCGCTGAAGGTGGGCGTGGGCGCCCGGGTGGTGGTGACCACGCCGGGTGGCCTGCGGGTGCTCGAGGTCGTGGCGCTGGCCGAGCGGCGCGGCCCCGCGAGCCTGGCCGAGCAGCTCTTCATCGACCACACGCCGCCCGAGCCCAAGGCCGAGAAGGACATCGGGCTCGAGGTCGAGCGCGGCATGGGGCGGCCGTCGAAGAAGGCCCGCCGCGAGCTGAACAAGATCCGGGGCTGGTGATGCTGCGTTGGGGCGTCGTGGGGGTGGGGCGAGCCGGAGCTGCGCGGGTGCGCGCCCTGCGCGATGATCCGCGGAGTACGCCGGTGGTCGGCTGGCGCGGCGACCCCGAGGGCGCCGGCCTCGGCGCCGCCGCCGACCTCGACGCGCTGCTCGGTTGCGGCCTCGATGCCGTGGCCATCTGCGCGCCCGACGCCGCCCACCCCGCGCTCGTCCGCGCCGCCCTCGAGTCGGGCCACCACGTGCTCTGCGCGTTCGCGCTCGCGGGCGCTGCGTCCGACGCCGCCGAGCTGTTCGACCTCGCCG
>JBDQIL010000376.1:0-5258 GCA_040264415.1 Myxococcota bacterium | reverse complement strand
GTGCTGCACCCCGACCACCCAGCTTCCGGCCCGCGCGCCCCACAGCCGCCCCGCTCGGTCGCGCTCGAGCGTCAGGTCGATGCCGGGCGCGACGACGTGGCTCACCCAGCCGTTGGCGTCTCGTCGCCACCGCACCGCGCCCGCCCGGGTGGGCAACCCGAGGGGTCCGCGCTCCACCTCGACCCCCGCGCGGCCCACCGCGGCCCATCGCAGATCGCCCGCCGCGTCACGCTCGAGGGTGAGCTGCCTGCCGTCGGGCCGCAGCAGCGCCCGGACCTGGCCATGGGCGTCTCGGACGACGCCGGTCACCCGTCCGTCCGGCGCCTCGACCCGGCTGATCCCGCCGTCGGCGCCGCGTCGAAGCCGGGTGACGCCGTAGTCGCTGCTGGCGAGGGCCGAGACGCGGCCGGCCGTGTCGCGCCGCAGCTCGAGCTCGTGCCGCGTGGGGTCGATGATCCGCTCGAGGCGACCCAGGGCATCGGTCGAGAGGCTCCAGCGGCCCTCCGTGCGTCCCTCCACGTCCACGATGGCGCCACCCGTCCCACGGGTCAGCACGACGCTGTTCCCAGCCGCATCGACGATCTCGACCACGCGGCCTGCCACGTCGCGGTTGAGCCGGGTGACGGCGCCGTTGGCCGCGACGAGGGCGACGACGCGGCCCGCGGCGTCGCGCTGGAGCTTGAGCTCGCGGCCGCCGCGCGCGACCGCCACGACGCGCCCGTGGTCGTCGCGGGACCAGCGCTCCACGCGCCCGGTCGGATCCCGTGACCCGAGGGCGTGGCCGTCCTCGCTCCAGCTCCAGGCCCAGGTGCCGCCAGACGGCATGGTGAGCTCGGTGGGTCGGTCGGCCGCGTCCGTGTAGAGGATCCAGGATCGCCCCCCGGCCGCGATGGTCAGCCGATCACCGTCGCGATCGACGGTGGTGCGCGCGCCCCGGGGGCCCTCCCAGGCGACCACGCGCTCTCGTCCCCCGTCGCGCTCGTACCAGGTTCGGGCGACGCGCCCCGCGCCGTCTGCCACCTCGACCCCTCGGCCGCCGCCGGCCCCCTCCTCGAGGGGGCGCACCCGAAGCTGCCCGCCAGGTGTGCGGTCGACCCGGAGCTCTCGGCCCCAGGTCAGCCGCGCGACCTCCACCCCCGGGCCACGGGTCTCGACCACCCGCCCTCGCTCGTCGTAGCTGACGTCGAGGCGCCCGCCGTCGGCCCACCGGATCCCGGAGAGGCGGCCGTCCGGGTCGTAGCGGTAGCGACGCGTGACCCCGGCGGTGGTGGTGGAGGTCGTCAACGCGCCAGCACCGTCGAGCTCGAGCGAGAAGCCACGGCGCGCGGGCCAGGTCGCATCGACTCCGGCGCCGTCCACCGTCCACCGGCGCCCGTCCCACACCCGGCGTACCCCGGGGGCGTCGTCTTCCTCCACCCAGAGCGCACCCGTCACCGGATCGATCGTCACCACGCTGCCGCGCGGGCTGGCCGCGCCGTCGACCGACACCGGCGGGAGCGGACCCACCCAGGTGGGGCCGTCCGGACCGAGGAGCGGCGCGGGGAGGGCGAGCGCCGCGCCGACAAGGAGGCTGATCAGCACCGGCTACCGGCCTCTCGAGCGGGGTTCAGGGCAGGGAGTACAGCACCATCGAGCCCCAATCTGCGGGGTCGTCCTGCTCGTACTCGTTCAGCGAGGTGCGGAGCAAGCTCTCCCGGGCCTCCCGAGCCGAGGCGGCCGCGGTGCGGTCTCGGTTGATGGCCTCGTAGAAGCCGTCGAACAGGCGATCGTAGACCTTGGCGGGGACCGACCAGGTGCTCACCATGACCGACTCGGCGCCGGCATCGAGGAAGGCCCGAGCGCGGCTGAGCTGCACCTCGGCGGGGCCCTCGGCGGTGATGATCACGAGCTGGGCGCGGATGGGGGTCGTGCGGATCGAGGCCAGCGAGAGGTCGCCGTCGGCGAGCGCGAAGCCGCCGTCGCCCGCGGGCTCGACCTCGGAGATGTGAATGTACCGAGCCTTCTTGACCAGGTCGCCCCACTTGGCGGCGCTGGCGTCGGTCCCCACGAGGATCTGGCGGAAGTCGGCGCCGAACTGGCGACTCGCGGCGCCGAGCTCGAGGGGCATGTTCGTGTTGGCGCGGTGCCTGCGCAGCAGGTCCTCATCGGTCGTGCCGCCGACCTCGGCCTCGGGCTGGTCGCCCGCAGGCGCCTCTCCCTCTCCGTCTGCTGCTCCGGCTTCTGCGCCCACGTCCGCCGATGGCGGCGCGGCCTCTGGCGCACCGAGTCCGAGGAAGTCGGGGTTGTAGGCGGTGGAATCTTCGCTCGGCTTCTCCGGCGGGATGCGGATCGACCGGACATCGGGGGCCATGGAGAGCGTGCGGATGGCGGCGAGCCAACGCAGCCCGTCGGACTGCTCGGGCAGCGTCGTGAACTGGAAGGTGAAGACCTCGCTCGGGGCCAGCACCAGGTAACGGCCGAAACCGGAGAGATCGCCCATGAAGGGATCGATCATCACCCGCCGCAGCCCGTCGCCAGCCGAATGGGCCGCCTTGGCCTCGGCCCCTGCCGCGGCCTCGAGCGCGCCGCGGTGCCGGCCGGCGAGGGCCCGCAGATCTCGAGCGCTGCCGAGCTCGCGGATTGCGCCGCCCTGGTTGGTCAGGGCGAGCCCATAGACCTTGCTCGGACCGACGGTGTAGGAGAGCAACGCGGCGCCATCGAGGGCGCGTCGCAGCTCACGAATGCTGGGCGGCTTGGCCGGCAGCATGCGCTTCAGCGACACGGTCGCAGCACCCGCCGCGGTCTCGGCCTTGGCGAGGGCCTCGAAGGCGTCGGCCGGCAACGGGCCCGCGCCGGCTTGATACCGGAGCATGCTCGCGCGGGCGGCGGCGGCAGCGCCGAGCAGGGCGTCGCGCTGCTCGGCTGGCAGCTCAGCCGCGATCAGGCGGCGGGCGCGCTGGTCGGCGCGGGCGACGTCGAGGCGATGCCCGGCCTCTTGAACCGCGAGGCCCGCCGTCAGGGCGCCCACGTCGGCAGCATCGGCGACCAGCAGGTTCAGGTCTGTCTCGAGGTCGAAGCCGTGAGATCCGTCGAGGGCCGTGCCCGACGACAAGGCGCCCTGGCGATGCACGGGCAGACGGGCGAGCGCCTCGCCGTACTGGACGGCGGCGGCGGCGTCTCCAGACGCGGCGCCGGCGCGGCCCGCGGCCCACGAGGCCACCCCCGCGGTGACGGCGTCGCTGTCGGTGGTGGCGGCCTTGCGCGAGAGGGCCTGCCAAGCTGCCGGGGCCGCGGCGAAATCGGCGCTGCCGCCCGAGATGAGGCTGCGCGCAGCCACCTCGGCCCGCAGCCCGTCTCCGGCGGCGCCAGCAGGGGCGGACTTCATCAGGTCGGACCGCACGCGCGCCGCGACCGAGAGGCCGCGGGCGCGGGCGGCCTCTTCGAGCAGCAGCCGAGACTGCAGGAGCAGGGCGCGATCCTTCGACGCGGCGGCCGCCTTGACCGCGGCCTCGAGGTGCGCGACCGCCCGGCTGGGCTGCAACAGGGCGGCTGCCTGGGCAGCGTGGGCGGCGTCGGCGGGGGCGAGATCTTTGATCGACATGCGATCGGCGGCGGCGTCGAGCTGCCCCGCGCTGGCGAGCGCCAGGGCGTCGGCGGCCGGCTCTCGGGCGCCGGTCACCGCGTCGGCGGCTTCGCGGACCGCATCGACGCGGCCGAGGGTCCAAGTGGCCCAGACCTCGGCCCAGGCGGCCTGCTGGAGGAGCTCTGCGTCGCCTCCGGCGAGGGCTGTGCGGGCGGCGCCAGCGGCCTCGGCCGCGAGGGCCGGAGCGCCGGCCGCCAAGGCGACCTGCGCGAGGCGCACCCCAATCGCACCGATGGCCGCGGAGTCTTCGGCCGACACCGCGGCGCGGAAGGAGGGCTCGAGCAACGTCACCGCCTCGCTGGCCTGAACGGCTGCGACGTGGGCATCCGCGGCGATCGAGAGGGCGGACGGCAGCAGGTGCACGAGGCCCCCGTCTCGCGCCGCGGTCACAGCCGCGGCGCTCCAGGTGGCCCGATCACCGTTCGACGCGCCCGGCGCGTCGGCGAGGCCTGCCCGGCCCAGGTTTCCCTGCGCGACGGCGCGGGGGTCGGCCGCGCCAGCAGCAGCCGCGTACTCCGTCAGAGCGGCAGCGGCGTCGCCGCGCGCCGCGTGCACGTCGCCGCGAAGGAGCGCGGCACGCCAGCCGGCCACGGCCTGTGCCGCCTCGGCGTCGCCCCGGGCTGCCCGCGCGTCTTTGGCGGTCGCCCAGCGGGCGAGAGACTCCGCAGGCGTGACCCCATCGCCTTCGGTCTTGGGGCGCGTGGCGCCGGCACGCGCCGCCATCGCCACCAGGGCCGCCGCGGCGTCGGGCTCGACCGCCATCGCGGCTTGGGCCGCCGAGAGGGCGTCTGCGGGCCGGTCTGCGGCCAGCGCGAGGTGAGCCCGAAGCAGGTGGTGGGGGCCCGACCGCCCGCCCGCAGGCGCGTCGAGGCGATCGAGCACCGCGCCGGGGTCACCAGAGGCGATCGCGAGGGCCTCCACCAGCACCCACAGCCGGTCGTCGGCAGGCTTCTCCGCCAACAGGGCCTCGGCCTCGGGAAGCGCTCCCGCGGGGTCGCCGCCCACGCCGCGAGCCTGCACGTCGGCGAGCTTCTCGTCGAAGGACTTCTTGGCCGGCGCGGCCTTGGCCTTCGCGGCCTTGGCGGCGGCGTCGGGATCCGGCGCGGGCGCGGGAGCCTCGGTGTCGTCGAAGCAGGCGGCGAGAGCGGCGATCAGCAACAAGTAGGGGCGCATGGGGACCTCGCGATCGGCCCTTGGATTACCACACGCGGGACCGGGGACGGGGCCACGGCGCTACTCGCAGGTCGAGCCACCGCTCTGGAAGCAGCGGAACGTCGCCGGACCGGCGACGCGCACCATGGCGAGCCGGCTGCCATCGGGGGCGCGCCCGACGACCCGACACGGCCCCGCCTCTGCGGCCGGCACCACGACCGTCGCGCCGGAGACCGGGGCGACACCGGTGCATCGGACCTCGAGCGCGCTGACCGCAGGATCGAGAGAGCGGAACTCCACCCGGTAGGTCTGGGTGGACGGGGCCGGAGCGGGAGCCGGAGCGGGCGCCGGAGCGGGCGCCGGAGCGGGCGCCGGAGCGGGCGCCGGAGCGGGCGCGCCCTCCGGGACCTCTTCCTCCACGAGATCCACTGGCGCGGGGGGCGCCGTGACCGACTCCTCGTCGAGGTCCCCTCCCCCACCGCCG
>JBDQIL010000375.1:0-5271 GCA_040264415.1 Myxococcota bacterium | reverse complement strand
GGTGAGTGGGCGGACGCACCGTGCGCGGCGAGGCTTCCCCCTAGATCATCGACGCCTCGGCGACAAGTCGGGGCCCGGACCCCCCTCCCCCCCCCGAACGACATCCGGTCCGAACAACACGGGCTATCGCTGCCATCCGTCGATCCCGGCTCTACCCCAGGGTGCCCAACCGGGGGCGGGAAGGGGCCGACGAGGCCGACGACAGACCGACCTCCCATCCAGGCTTGCGCTGCCGCGCGAAACAGGACAACATCGTGCCGACCCGAGGGGCGTACCACGCGCCCTGCCGGTCGATGTCGCTCTCGCCACCGCTTCAGCCTGCCAGGGCTCAAGCGTACCCATGGCGCCTTTCCACCACCCGACGCCGCCGCCAGACCCCGGTCTGACGGAGGCGCCGAACGCACGAGGTATGCTCATGCGCGCGCTCCGTTTGCTCCCAGTTCTTGCCCTCGCCGCCCTCGCCCCCTCGATGGCCATCGCGGCGCCCACGACGTTCTCGACCCAGTGTGAGCAGTCCTCCGGGATGCTCACCATCTGGGCTGGCGCCGCCGCCAGCGGCGACCAATTCCGGGTCGACAGCGTCGACCTCGGGACCGTCACCAAGCACCAGGTCTTGACCACCGACGACACCGAGACCTGTCTGAACCCACAGACCGGCGACGCGGGGCTGAACCCGCAGACCGGCGACGCGGGGCTGTCCGCCGACGAGATGGGCGACCTGGTGGTGCTGAACGTCCACGAAGATGGCGAGCCCATCGCGATCATCGCGCTGTTCGAGTCTGGCGTGGTGCACATCAACATGCAGAGCGCCACCGCCTTCGAGGCCGCGCGCATCCTCGAGGAGGAGGGCCGGGTGGAGGCCGCGAGCGCGGTCCACGCGCGGCTGCCCGAGGGCGCGCTGAAGACGGCATTCTCCGCGCTCTTCTGAGCACCGCGCCATCGCAGACACCGGACATGGTAGCGTCGGCTCCGTACCCAAGCCCCCGGACAGCGCGTGGACGCCACGAAGACGCAGGTCGAGGGCCGGAGCACCGCCCCCGGTCCCGACTCTGCGGTGCGCGAGCTGAGCGCGGCCGTCTTCCGCCTGCAAGACGAGCACGGGTTCTCCAGCCCCTGTCGCGACGCGCTCCTCGACCTGGTGGAGCAGGCGGTCGGGGTGGCCCCCCCGATCTCAGCGGGACCCCCGCCGCCGGCCGAGCGCACCCGCACCCGGTACGAGGTGCTCGACCGCGTCGGTGAAGGCGGCGTCGGCGAGGTCTGGCGGGTGCGAGACCCGCTCCTCGACCGCGAGCTCGCCATGAAGGTGCTCCGGGCCGAGTACGCCACCGTGTTGGGTGAGACCTTCCTGCACGAGGCCCGCCTGGTCGCTCGGCTCGACCACCCCGCCATCGTCCCGGTCTACGCCTTCGGCCACCTCCCGGCCCCCGACGGCCGTCCCTTCTTCACGATGCGGGTCATCGAAGGGCGCACCTTCGGCGAGATCATCGACGAGGTGCACGAGGTGGGCCCGCCGATGGCGGGTCGCCTGTTGGCGCCGCTGCGGCGGCTGATGCGGGTGCACCTCGCGGTGTGTCGCGCCGTCGGCTTCGCGCACCGGCAGGGCGTGCTCCACCGCGACCTGAAGCCCGGCAACATCATGGTGGGCGAGCACGGCGAGGCCTACGTCATGGACTGGGGCCTGGGCCAGCGCGAGGGGGTCGCCTCGCCCGGGCTGGGCGGCATCCAGGGCACGCTCATCTACCTGGCCCCGGAGTTGCTGCGTCCGGGCGCCGAGCCGTCCCCCGCCACCGACATCTACGCCCTGGGCGCCGTCCTCTACCACATGCTCGCCGGTCACCCGCCCTACGAGGGCGCGGTCCCGGCGGTCATCGCCCAGCTGCAAGACGGCCCGCCGCCGCCCCCCCGCGGGCGCATGGAGGTGCCCGACGCCCTGCGCGCCGTGTGCGACCGCGCCATGTCGCGCGATGTGGGCGAGCGGTACGCCACGGCCAGCGACCTCGCCGCCGAGATCGAGCACTGGCTCGACGGGGCCCGCCGCATGGACGAGGCCCGCGAGCTGGTGATGCAGTCCGTCGAGGCCGACGCCCGCGTGCGGCAGCTCCGCCAGCTCGCCGGGCGCTACCGCAGGCGGGCCCGCACCCTGCTGCACGGCGTGGCCTCGTGGGCGCCGGTCGAGGAGAAGATCCCCGGGTGGCGGCTGCAGGAGGACGCCGACGCGCTCGAGCGCGACGCCGATCTCAAGGGGGTCGAGTCGATGCAGCTGCTCCAGGCCGCGCTGATGCGCGTGCCCGACTACCAGCCCGCGCTCGCGCGGCTGGCCGATCGCTACCGTCGGGCTCACGCCGAGGCCGAGGCTGCGAGCGATCTGGCCGCCGCCGCCCGATACGAGGTGCTGCTGAGAAACCACGACCGCACCGGGGAGCACGCCGGCTACCTGGCGGGGCGTGGGCGCCTCACGCTGCACACCGACGAGCCCGTCTCCGTCGAGCTCTACCGGCACATCCGCCGACAGCGCCGGCTCACCACCGAGTACCTGGGCACCCTGGGGCGCACCCCCATCGACCAGCGACTCCTCGAGCGCGGCAGCTACCTCGCGGTGCTGCGCACCGAGAGCGGCGGCCGCCTGCGCTACCCCTTTCAGATCGGGCGCGAGGCCCACTGGCGCAGCGACGGCGGCGACGACCGGCCCCCGCTCGCGGTCGCGCAGCTGGCCCCACCCGACGCCGTCACCGTGCCGGCCGGTCTCTTCGTCTCCGGCGGCGACGACCGCGCGTATGGCGCGCCGCTCCCTCGCCGAGAGGTCTGGGTCGAGGGCTTCCACATCGACCGCTTCCCCGTCACCAACCGCGCCTTCATCGCCTTCCTCGACGACCTGGTGCGGCAGGGCCGGCAAGAAGAGGCGCTGCGCCATGCGCCCCGTGAGCGCGGCGCCCACGGCGCCCAGGGCGCGCTGGTCTACGGCCGCGGGGCCGAAGGCCGCTTCCTGTTGAAGCCCGACGCCGACGGCGACCTCTGGGAGCCCGACTGGCCCGTGGTCATGGTCACCTTCAGCGCCGCGCAGGCCTACGCCCGGTGGCGCGCCAGCCGAGACGGGCTGCCCTGGCGGCTGCCGTGGGAGCTGGAGTGGGAGAAGGCCGCCCGGGGGGTCGACGGCCGCAATTTCCCCTGGGGTGGGTGGATGGACCCGACCTGGTGCAACATGCGAGAGAGCCGGCCGTCTGGAAGCCGCATCGCCACCGTGGGCACCTTCCCGATCGACGAGAGCCCCTACGGCGTACGCGGCATGGCCGGCAACGTCTACGACTGGTGCCTCGACGACTTCTCCGACGAGGGGCCCGAGGTCGAGGGGCAGGTGTGGCGTCCCCGCCAGGGCTCCAGCCACCTGAAGGTCATCCGGGGGGGGTCGTGGGACAGCAGCGAGGGCAAATGCCGCAGCGCCTACCGCTCGAGCGCGAGCACCGACACCCGGAGCGCGCTGATGGGCTTCCGCCTCGTGTGCTCCGTCGGCTCCAGCACGCCATTCTCGAAGGCGGACAAGAACGATCCAGAAGATCTTGAGATTTTTGGATAGCAAGATCTCAAGCTGTCACCGGCCAGTCCGAAGGACAGGCAGACGGAACGGGCGTGGAAAGCCAGCGACGTCACCGACCCGAGGTGCTGGCACACCTCGGGTCACCTCCACCCTCCCCCCTTGGCCTCCTCCGCCTCGTCGGGGATCGACCAGTCGACGAACCAGCCGTTGACGGAGCGAAACCAGGTCTGCTCTACCCGCGCGGTCTCGACGATCTGGGCGGGGTAGCTGTAGCCCTTGGTGCGGACGAACACCGACGCGGTCTGCAGGCGGCCGTCGACCGGCGGGTCGAGCTCGTCCGCCAAGATGACCTGCAGCACCTGGGCGTCCTCGAGCTTGTGCTGCTCGGCGTGCTCTTCCATCCAGTCTCGGTAGAGCACGCGCTGCTGCTGGTCTTCGATGAAGGCGCCGGCGCGCTCGCTGTCGGCCCACCGCAGCGCCTCCCAATACAGCCGGGCGCTGTCGGCGAGGAGCTGCTGCTCCTTCGACTCTTCAGAGAGGTTGGCCGGCCGGGCCCGCTTCTGGCCGCAGGCTGCGGAGAAAGGCGCCAGGAGAGCGAGGCAGAGCAGCAGTGAGGGGGTGCGCATGGCGGGGACGGTAGCCCCTCCGCCAGCGGGATACAACGGCGCCATGCCGGCCGCCCGCCCCCTCGCACTCGCTGCCTCTCTGCTGCTCGCCGGGTGCGCGCACCGGGTGGAGCTCGACTCCCTCCCCTCTGGCGCGCGGGTGGCCTACCGCGGCGCACCCCGCGGAGTCGCGCCCGAGTCGATGAACGTGCTGTGGCTGCCCTTTCGCAAGATGGAGCTCGAGGTCAGCCTGATCGGCTACCGCACCACCACCATCAACCTGCAGCGCGACGTGGGCCCCATCCGGCTGTTCGGCGAGCTGCTGCGGCCCTGGAAGTGGGACCGCTGGTGGGGGGGAGAGGTTCGCACGCGGCATGAGCTGATGCTGATCCGCACCCACGGCCGCGCCGGAACCTGGGCGCCCGAAGACGCGCGGAGATAGGCGCCGTCAGCCGATCGCTTCTGCGAAGGCTCGGAATGGCGCGTGGTGGGGGCCGGGGGGCAGCAGCTCTGGGTGCCACTGCACGCCCACGCAGAACGGATGACCGTCGAGCTCGATGGCCTCGACCACCCCGTCGGGCGACCAGCCCGTCACCCGCATCGAGCCGGGGTCGGTGACGGCTTGGTGGTGGGTGGAGTTGACGGCGATCTCGGCCACCCCGAAGGCCGCCCGCAGCCGCCCGCGCGCCAGCCGGACCGGGTGCCAGCCCGAGGCCGGATCGGTGGGCTGCTCGTGCTCCTGAGCGCCAGGGTGGTCGGACTCGAGATCGCCCACCAGCGCGCCACCAGCGGCCACGGCCAGCGCCTGCTCGCCGCCGCAGAGGCCCAGCACGGGGCGGCCCTGGTCGATGCACGCCGCCGCCAGGGTGAGCTCGAGCGCGGTGCGGCCCTCGTCGATCCGGTCGAGCCGCCCGCTCACCGCGGCGCCGTAGTGCGACGGGTGGATGTCGAAGGCGCCGCCGGTGAGCACCACGGCATCGACCCGGGGGAGCAGCGCGGCGACCAGCGCCGCCGGATCGGTGGGGCCGGGGGGCATGGGACCGCCTACCCCGTCTTGGGCGCGTTACCTCGCGGCCATGAAGCTGGTCGCCGTCTCTTGTGATCGCCGTCGGGCCGGCCCGCCCGCAGCCGGCC
>JBDQIL010000374.1:0-5272 GCA_040264415.1 Myxococcota bacterium | reverse complement strand
CTGCCACCCCAGGGCGTGGCCACGTCGGCCTCGTTGGTGTCGCCGAGGTCGCGGACCATGGTGCCGCGCAGCGTGGCGTGCTCGATGCGGACCCGGCGCATGGGCTCGAGGCCTGGGGTGACCACGTAGGTGATCTCGGTCTCGAGGGTGGTGCCGGTGAGCTTGCAGTCGGCGGTGGCCTGACCGTGCTGGGTCTGCGTGCCCTGCAGCTTCGAGGCGCCGAGCACCTGGCCGTTGGCGAAGGCGATGTCGAGGCTGCCGCCCTGGATGCCGAGCCACCCGGGCAGGCCCAGGTCGCTCGCCTGCAGCGAGCCCTCGCCGCTGACCCCGGCCTCGGTGACCTCGAGGTCGATGGTGCCCTGAACGGGGCCGATCTGGATGGGGACGCCCTGGACCCCCGGCGCGACCGCGCCGCCGGGCAGGATGCCCAGGCTGACCTGGGTGCCGTCGAAGAAGCCGCCCACCTCGAGGGTGCCGTGGACCGTTCCGCCCACGACCTTGCCGTTCTCGTCGAGCTTGAGCAGGGCGCGGGTGAGGTGGAGCCCGCTGACCGGCGTGGAGTTGAGGGGGACCTCGACCTCTGCGGCCCGGTCTTCGGCGGGCGGGACGCGCACTTCGACCGGCTTGCCGGCGATGGTGAGCGTGGTGTAGCTGTCGCCTTCGGCCGACTCGCCGCGCACCGAGCTCGCGCCCGACGCCGACATGGACGAGGTGGTGACCTCGCGGTGCGCCACGGCGTCGCCGCCGCCCGACTGGGCCTGGGCGGAGATCGTGGCCGAGGCCGGGGCGGCGCCCGCGCTGGCGTCGAGCGCGGGTGCACCCTCGGCCGGGCCCGTGACGGCTGCGCCCTCGCTCACCGGAGCGTCGAGCTCGGTCGCGGAGAGGTCGGCTCCGCCAGACCCGAGCAGCGCCGAGACCGAGCGGGCGGTGTCGACCGCCTCGCGCTCGTGACGGTCGGTGGGGCTCGAGACGTCCATGCCGTCGCCCGAGACGGACGGCAGGCGCCCCTCGTCGGCCTGAACCACGTGGGTGAGCTCGTGGGCGAGCAGCTCGTCGCCGGCCGGGGTGCCGGGGCGCCACGCGCCGCGGCCGAAGTAGATGTCGCGGCCGATGGCGAAGGCCATGGCGTGCAGGGCGTCGGCGGCCTGGGCCGCGCCGCCGTCGGTGTGGACACGAACGTGGCCGAAGTCGTGGCCGAAGGCGCGCTCCATGCGGGCGCGCACGGCCTCTGGGAGGGGCGAGCCGGCGCGGCTGCCGATGCGGGCGTCGGCGGTCTGGGTGTCGAGGCCTTCGTCTTCGGCGTTGCTGCGGCGGAGCAGCTGCCGCATCACCGACAGGGGGGCGGCGCCGGGGGTGAGCTGCTCGGCGCCCTCGAAGCCCGCCATGGCCAGGGCGAGGCTCCCCATCGTGTGCTGCTGGAGCAGGGCCGCGGTGGGGTCGAGCGCAGGCCCGCTGGCGAAGAAGTCGTTGCCCAGGTTGTCGTGCATCGCTTGCAGAGCGAGCAGGTGCGGCGCGGGCGCCTCGCGTTCGGTGTCGGCCGCGTCGATCGCGCTGTCGGGGCGTCGCTCAAGCCCGGCGTCGCTGCCCGCAGCGTCGCCTTCGCGGCGGCGTCGGTCATTGCGTCGGAGCAGGTTTGTGCTGGACATGGGCATCATCGGGGCCGGAGAGGTGTGTCTCTACTCTACTGCCCGCGCGCGCGCCGACGGCTGGCCCGGGCCGACCCCGCCAGGATGGATGGCGAATAGTTGGCGGTCAAAGTGTATCAATCAGCGATTTCGGGGTGGATTCAGGCCGTCGGCGGGGCCATCGGTCCGATCCCCGGGGTGGAGCGGTGTCTGGTCGCCGTCTCCGGGCGACCCACGCCGTCTGGTCCGGGGTCTGGCCTCTGGGGTGCCTCGGCTCGGAGGCGGCGGGGCGCTGGGTCTTGTGTTGGGTTGCTGCTTGAGTTGCAAATCGTCTATGGGCCCGCCTTGGCGGAGAGGGCCTGGTAGCGGTCGAGATCGGCCTGTTCGAGCGGGAGCAGGGGGTCGCCGGCGGCCGCGTAGCAGGCCACCCGTTGCTGCAGCAGGGCCACATGGAAGGGCGGGTGGGGCTCCATCGTGGCGAGCGCGCGTTGGCACCAGGCCTCGAAGCCGGCCGCGGGCGCGAGCCGCAGGGCGGCGGCGCGTCGCAGCTCGTCGAGGTTGCCTTCGGCGAAGGGCGTGAGCAGCGGGTCGAGCAGGGCCGCGGCTGCGGCGGGCCCCCGCTCGTCGAGCTGCGCCGGCAGCGCGACCGCGAGGCCGAGCCCCCGAGAGCGGGCGCGGGGGTGCACCCACGGGTCGCCGACGGCTGAGGAGAAGGCGCCCAGCAGGGCCTCGACGGCGCGGTCGGGCGCGCCCGTGGCGGCCGCGAGACGGGCCTCCACCAGGAGCGACTCGGTGGGGTGAAGGGGGCGCAGGGCGTCGGCCATCGCGGTGGCCCGCGGGTCGCCGGCGTGGGCCCAGGCCTCCCCCATCGCGAGCAGATCGAGCGGCCCCACCGGGGGGAGGTCTTGCTGCGACCAGGCGGCCGCGGCCCCCTCGAGGTCGCCCGCGGCCCACGACACGCGGGCCTGCATTCGGGCGCGGAGCGGGCCGCTCACGCCGTCGGGGACGCCCGGGGGTGCCCGGCCGGCCACGGCCTTGGTGTGGCGCGCCTCGAGGCGGGCCCAGCCGTTCGGGGCCGGGTCGAGCGGGGGGCGGTCCCAGCCGCCGGCCTGGGCGCGCTGGCGAAGCGACTGCACCGTCACCCCCAGCTCCTGCCCCACGTGCTTGGCGAAGCCGAACTCGATGACCGGGTGGTCGTCGGTGTTGACCGGAGCGCCCGCGGCGAGCGCGCGCGCCAGGTTCGTGTCGCCGACGTAGGCGGCGGTGAGGCCGTCGAGGCCCCGCACGCGCCAGCCCCAGGCCAGCCCGGAGCGCCAGGGCTCGGTGGCGACCTGGGCTGCCAGCCGGTCGGCGTCGTGGGCGAAGGGGGCGCGAGCGGCCACCACCAGCAGGTCACCGTTGCTGGCGCCCTCCCAGATCTCGAGGTGTGGGAAGACCGCGTGGAGCGTCGCGAGTGCGGTGGCGAGCGTCTCGGAGGACAGCTCATAGGCCTGGATCCACTGCAGGAAGAGCCCGTCCTCGCCGAGGCGGTGGTCTACAGCTTGGTAGAACTCCTCGCTGAAGAGGCTGGCGATGCCCGCGCGGTAGGGGTTGGAGGGCTCGCTGATGATGACGTCGAAGCTGCGCGGCGTGGACATGAGCCACTCGCGGGCGTCGCCGTGGTGGAGGGCGACCTTGGGGTTGTCCAGCGGGGCATGGCTCGACACGGCGCAGGCCTCGGCCACCCGGGTGATGGCCGGCTCGAGCTCGATGACGTCCACCGACTCGACCGCGTCGACCGCCGCGGCCCAGCCGGCGGTCTGGCCGGTGCCCAGCCCCACGACCGCGACGCGGGCGGGGTCGGGGTGAAGCAGCGTGGGCAGCAGGCCCAGCCAGAGGTTGGTGGGGGCGTCTCCGATGACGTGGCCGTCGATCTTGCCGTGGATGACGAAGGCGTGTCCGGTGAGGCTCTGGAGGGCCAGCGCGCTCTCGACGCCGTCGACCTCCCAGAGGGTGGCGCGGCGCACCTCGCGCAGGCGGTCCTCGAGCTCGGCGCCAGAGAGGGCGGCCAGGTCGCTGCGGCCAGCGCCGATGGGGCTGTGGCGCCACGCGGCGGTGGGTCCAGGGCGGCTCGCCAGGCCGAGCGCGACGGCGACGACCAGCGCGACCCCGAGCGCCCGCGTGCGGTCGCGGCGGCCGGCGACGGCCCCCGCGGCGCCGAGCCCCGCGAGGAGCAGCACCACCAGGCGCCAGGCGCCCACGGCCCCCAGCAGGGGCAGCAGGCCGAAGCCGCCGGCCAGCGAGCCGACGATCGAGCCCAGGGTGTTGGCGGCGTAGGCCTGGCCCACCTGCTGGCCCACCGCCTCGTCGCCCTTCCCCAGCAGGCCGACCAGCAGCGGGAACTGAAAGCCCGCCACCAGCGCGCCCGGGAGGATGGCGGCGGCCGCGATGGCGGCCCATACGCCCATGAGCGCCCCGAAGCCGGCGTCGCCGAGCGGGCGGATGGCGGCCGCCATCAGCGCGAAGTCGTCGCCCATCGCCAGCGGGATGGCGAGCAGGATGGCCTCGAGGCCGGCCGTCAGACCGAAATCGAGGGGGGTGGGGCGGCGGCCCCGGGCCCAGGCGCCGTAGGCGAGCCCGCCGAGCCCGATGCCCAGCAGCGCCACCGCGAGGATCATGCCGAAGCTGTAGGACGAGCCGCCGAGGAGGGGCGCCAGCACGCGATACCAGGCCAGCTCCATCAGCAGAAAGGCGAAGCCGGTGAGGCCCGCGGCGGTGAGCACCAGGGCGGGTGAGGCGGCGGGCTGGGTGGGCGCCGACGGCGTGATCACGGCCATGGCGCGGGCGGGCCAGCGGCGCCCGAGGGTCACGGCCGTGGCGGCCACCCCGAGGTTGACCACCACCGCGGCGGCCAGGGTCATTCGGATGCCCAGGTGCTCGATGGCCAGGAAGGTCGCGAGCAGCGCTCCCCCCACCGACCCGAGGGTGTTGAGCGCGTACAGCAGGCCCAGTCGACCGCGGCCGGGGTCGCCCGCCCGCTCGACGGCCCGCACGACCGCCGGCAGGGTGCCGCCCATGAGCAGCGTGGGGAGGCCGAGCACGAGCGCGCTCATGGCCAGACGGGCCAGGGTGCCCCCGGTGGCGCCCAGCACCGGCGTCCCACCCAGGCCCACGTAGGCCGCCCGGGCCACGTCGACGAGCAGCGGGCTGAGGGCCGCCGACAGGGCCACGCCCAGCTCCAACATGCCGTAGAGGGCGAGGGGGTGTGGGTGCCGGTCGGCGCGGCGCCCCAGCAGCAGGCCGCCCAGGCCGAGCCCGCCCATGAAGATGGCGAGCACGGCGGCGTTCGCCGCGGTCGACGCGCCGAAGACGAGCCGCAGCTCGCGCAGCCACACCACCTGGTAGACCAGCGCGCAGCAGCCAGACAGGAGGAGGAGGAGCCCCGGGACCAGCGGTCCGGGTGTGCGGTCGGGGGCGGACACGGGTGCCTCCGGTGGGCGGTCGGCGGGATATCCGATGCGGTGGGTCGCCGTCTCGGCGCCACCACCCTACCGGGTTGTCATGCCCTCGACCGCGCCACCGCCCCCGACCGCACACCCGGACCGCTGGTCCCGGGGCTCCTCCTCCTCCTGTCTGGCTGCTGCGCGCTGGTCTACCAGGTGGTGTGG
>JBDQIL010000373.1:0-5279 GCA_040264415.1 Myxococcota bacterium | reverse complement strand
GGCTGCCGCCTTGGGCGCCGTCGGGGTCTCTTCCGGTGCCTCGGGGGCGCTCTGGGCCTCGGCCTCGGGGTCGACGGGCAGCGGGGCCGACGGCGCGTCGAGGATGACGGCGGCCGGTGCGGACTCGTCGCTGGCGCGCCCGCTCAAGCCGAGCTGCTGGTAGAGCCGCTTGTTGTACTCCACCACCACGTCTTCGCCGTCTTCGGGGGCGTAGTACAGCGCGGGGTGCTCCTGGCGGGCCAGCGCGCCCTTCTGGGCCGATGGCGACACCAGCACGGCGATCCCGCCTGCGCCGGCGAGGAAGAGGGTCGTGAAGAGGCGGTCTTGGTTGCTCTGCGGGGCTCCCGACTCGACCCCGACCAGCGGGATGGGAGACGCCACCAGCAGGCCGAACCCGGTCCAGCGGATCCATCGACTGCGGCGGTAGGCGTCCCGCTGCTCCTGGTCGAGCTGGAAGGTGAGGCCGTCGTCGCCCGCCAGATCGGCGAGCTGGCGCGTGCCCACGGGGACCCCGCGGCCGTCGAGGACCCGCCACTCGACGCCGTCGGGCACACCTGCTCCGGCGCGCACCTCTTCGGTCTGCAAGCGGCGCTGGTTGTAGCGCTGCTCGAGCCGCGCCCACTGCTCGTCGGTGCGCATCGAGGCCGCTTGCACCGGCCGCTCGCCAGCGCGCGCGTCGGCGGTCCCCATGGCTCCGGCGGGTGGCCGGCAGTCCCCAAAGGGGGCCAGCGCCCAGACGCCGTCTGCGCCGAGCCCCACCTGCACGCCGCACCGCAGCCCCGCGTCGCCCAGGGCCTCCTGGGCCTCGCGATCGAGATCTCCCGCGGTGGGGATCCGCGCCACCACGAAGCCGTCGCCGCCCGTTGGCTTCAGCGCGCGGTCGAGCGCGCGCTCGGCGTCGGGCCCGGCCGCGGCCACCAGCACCGTGTCGCGGGCGCCCTCACGCATGGCGATGAGCCGCTCTGCGAGCGCTGCGTCGTCCTCTGCGGCCAGGGCGCCGGTCACCAGCAGCGTCCAGATCAAAGGTCCTCCGTCAGCACATCGACCAGGCGGGCATCATGTCCCGTCTCGGGTCGGGGGTCCACTCTCCCGCGGTGCGCCGGCTCCGGCGCACACACGCTCGTCCCGCTATCACCCCGCCGGGTGCCCGGGCGACCCCATGTCTCCGAGCCACGCGGACCAGTCCTCCGGGGTGTTGAGGTTTCGGTGGAGGTCGGGCCAGGGCAGCCGCACCCGGGGCACCCCCTCGACCGCAGACCGCAGCGTGCCCCCGGCGCCCAGGGCGTCGCGGAGCAGCCCCACCCGAGCGATCAGCGGGTGCCCGTCTCGTCCGGCTCGCGTGCCGACGGCGCCGTGCAGATCCGCCCCCGCCTGGAGCCGGTCGAGCACCCAGGTCGGCGCGGGCGCGGCGTCCACTGGGGAGACGATCACCAGCGCCTCGGCGTCGAGGCCCCGCAGCCCGCGGAGCGCGCTGCCGGCCATGTCGGTCTCGGCCCATCGCGGATGGTCGACCACGACGGCCGCGGGCCGCAGGCCCACCAGCGCCTCGCGGATGCCGGCCGCGTGGGCGCCAGCGACCACACGGACCGTCGCGCAGCGGGCCTGCAGCGCGCGGACGTGCCAGCGGACGAGCGGTGCCCCGTCCCACCGCAGCAGGGGCTTGGGCGCGCCCATGCGCCGACCCGCGCCACCGGCGAGCACGAGACCGACCATCGAGGGGAGGGGACCTGCGGTGGGCATGGGGGTGAGCTATCGGCCCCATGCCGCCCACTCCAGGTCCGATGCCAGCCCCTCCGCCGTTCCGCCCGATCGCCTTCGCCGCTGCCCTGAGCGCGTGCGCGGGTGGGGGGCCCCCGCCCTCGGCTCCGATCGAGGTGCCGTCCCACCGCTACAGCGTCTCCATGACCGCAGACTTCTCCTTCTCGGGGGAGGGCCTGCCCCCGGCGCTGGCCGCCACCGAGCCGTGGCAGGAGCGCTGGGCGCTGCTCGTCCGCAGCCAGCCCGGGCGCCGCTACCGCGACGACAGTGTCGGAGAGGTGCTGGTCTTCGAGCAGGCCGAGGTCGGGCTCGAACCCTCCGGCGCGTTGGCGCCTCACGCGCTCGAGGGCCACGCGGTCACGCTGCGGCGGTTCCCGAGCGGCGAGATCCTCGCGGTCGAAGACGCGGCGCACGTGGTCGGCGGCGATCGCCAGCTCGAGGTGCTCGACCTGCTGCTGCCCACCCTGTCCCCCAAAGTGCCGGTGCTCCGCCGCGGCGAGACGGTCACCTGGAACACCCGCTGGCCCCTCGATCTGGGCCCCTTCGGCAAGCTCACCGGCATGCTCCGGCTGAGCTGGACCCTCGACAGCCTGACCAAGGTCGACGGCGAGCCGGCGTGGGCGCTGTCCTACACCGGCGAGTGGCAGACCCGGGTGCGTACGGGCGCGGGGGATCGGCGCAGCTGGACCCACACCGATAACATGGGCACCGCGTCGGGCGCGCTCATCCTCTCTCGCCTCGACGCGTCGGTGCTCCGGCACGACTTCGACTGGCAGCGAGACATCGCGCTGCCCGCCCCGGGAGATGAGGCGCCGGCCACCGTGCAGCGGCAGCGCTTCGTGGGCGCCGTGGTGCGCCAATGACGGGCTTCCTCGTCGGGTGGGCCTTGGCTGGCGTGGTCCAGGCGGCCCCGGCTGGGGCGGGGGCGGCGCCCTACCTCGACGCCGAGGTGGTGCAGGCGCGCTTCACAGCCGACGCGCCGCTGGCGGCGTGCCCCCTTGGGGCGCTCGATCTCTTGCTGTCGGTCTCGGTGGAGGTCTCCCGCGACGGGGGGGTGACCGAGGCCACGGTGGCGGGGGCGCCCGACGCCGTGGCCGCCTGCCTCGAGTCGGCGCTCCGGGCGTGGCGACTCCCGCCCCAGCGCGAGCCGGCTCAGCCGGTCACCTTCTCGCTCGCCGTTCGGGCGGGCGCGCCCCTCGCCCCGCAGGGCGTGCGGGTCCCGGCGCCCATCGACGGGCCGGTGCTCGTGCGGCTTCCCCCATCGCTTTCGCCCGACCAGCGCGCGGCGCTGTCCCCCGTGGTGTCGCGCCGTTCCGGGCCGGCAACCTCGCCTGCCCCTGCGACCCCGCCCTCGACTTCGACCCTGGACGCCTCCGAGTAGTACACTCGCCGGCCGGCCCCGGACCTGTCCCCGGGGCCCCAGAAGCAGGGCGCCCATGGATGTCGACGCACGCCTCGAGAGCCTCCTGACCGCCACCCGCTGGGTGCGCGATGCGCGCACCGCCCACGCGTTGGTGCCGTCGATCGCGACCGCTGCGCCACCGCTCATCGCGGTCGCCGGTCAGCGGTCCGACAGCGAGCCCGTGGTGCCGGTGCTCGACGCGCAGTTGCTGGTCGACCCGCTCCTCGACTTGCTGGCTGAGGTGGGTGCGGCGCTGGTCGCGGGTGCCCCCCTGGCGCCGATCGAGTCCCTCTCCGACGAGGCGGTGCGGGCCGACCCCCTGGTCGTCAGCCTGCGCGACCACGTCTTGCGGGGCGGAGCGGGAGGCCTCGGCCGCGGCGCGGTCCCAGCCCTCACCCTGGCCTGGGCGAGCGGCCGTCTGCTTCAGGGCGAAGACCTCGCCGGCTTGTCCGTCCAGCCCGCCCGCAAGCGGGCGCTCGCTGATCTGCGCGGCTGGCTCGCGCGCCAAGAGCCCGCGGCCCAGGGGGCTGCGCTGTCCACCCTCACGTGGGAGCTGTCGGGGCGCATGGCCGCCGCGCTCCAGCTTGCCCGTCAAGCCGACCCCCACGCGCGCGCCGATCCGCTCTCTCGCGCGGTGTTGTCGCGACCGGCCCTCCTCGGGGTCTCCAGGCGAACCTGGGCCGACCGACCCGACTACGTCCTATTGGGTGCATTGTTAGGGATCGAGGCCGAGCCCGGGCCGCTCGAGTGGGTGCAGCCGGCCCTGCGCGCTGCAGTGAAGGCGAGCGACGCCCGCTCGGCGAAGGGCAAGGCCACGGGGGCCGACGCGGCGCTCTCGGAAGCCCGCCGTGCGACCGGCGATCCTGCCGACGTCGAGCGCCTCGCCTTCCATCCGATCCAAGCGGCCTTCGCGTTGGGCGCGCTGCCCGACCTGGTCTCCCCCAAAGAGCTCAAGGAAGCGGGCGTGCCCGCAGATCCTGCCCGGCTGATGACCAAGCGCCCTGGCGCGCTGGCCCTCGCCGCGGCCTGGTCCGAGCTGCTCGGGCCCCTGCTCGAGTGGGATCTCCTCTCGGCCCTCATCGACCGCGTGGTGCCCATCTGGCGGGACACCTCCGGGGCGTTGGTGTCGGCCCGGGGCCCGGTGCGCGGGAGCGTACGACTCGGAATGATCGCGCCGCGCGCGAACGAAGAGACAGAGGCCTGCGCTGTCGTCGCGATCCGTCTCACCGAGCTGCAGTCCAGTCTGAGAGGGGCGCTGGGCGCGCCCTGTCCGGGCGCCGCCGCGGCGGCCTTCAGCGGGGTCGCTCGGGCCCAGCAGGTCCCCGCTCACGCGGTCATCGCCGATCACGGCGTTGCCGCCTTCCGCGACACCTCTGCGGCCCTCGACTTCGCGCTCTCTGCTCGCGCCGCGCTCTCTGGGCCGCGCGCGGCCCATGTCGGTGGCGTCGAGGTCTCTCTCACCGCTGACGCCTCGGTGAGCGTCGGCCTCGCCCGGGGCGTGGTCACCGGCGGCAGCGACGGCGAGCGCGCGGTCTTGGCCGGGCCGGCTGTGGGCGAAGCGGTCGGGTTGACCGGCATCGGCCCCTACCCGCTGACGTCGAGCGGAGACACCCTCGGGGTGCGCCGCGCCGGACTCAGCGCGGCGGGCTTCGCCAATGGCGGCGTGGTGTGCAGCGGAGACTTCTTGTCGGCCACCCTCGACGCCTTGCGGCGCAAGCGGGCGGCGCTCCATGTGCAGGGTGAGGCGGGGGCGGCCGGCGGGCTCACGCAGGACTTTCAGCTGTACCCGGCCGTGGCCTGGTGGGAGCTCGACGACGAGCAGACCCTGCTGGCGCTCGCCTTCGCCGACCCGCCCGGCAACGGCCCAGCCGCCGAGCTGCAGGCGCTCCCAGCCGACGCGCTTCGGGAGATGCACCGCAGCGACGCCGAGGCGGCCGCGATGCAGCAGCGGGTGGTGGCCGCACCCGCGCCCATCGGCGGCGCGGTTGGGGGGGGAGCCGACCCCTTCGCGGCGTCTCCCTCCGACCCCGCGGCGCCCGACGGCGGGGCCGCGGCTGCTTCGGAGCCCCCGCTCGAGCCGGTGGACTCGGTCTTTGGCTTCTCGGCCGAGCCCGAGGCT
>JBDQIL010000372.1:0-5291 GCA_040264415.1 Myxococcota bacterium | reverse complement strand
TCGCGGCGCAGCGCGCGGCGCTCAGCGCCGACCAGGAGCAGTGGAAGGCGCGGTCGATCCAGGTGGGCGCCGAGGTGCAGGCCATCTTGGCCTTCGCCCACTCCATGCCCGAGCACAGCGATCGGTTCTACGCGTTGATGCTCGAGCTTCAGGGGCTCATTGGCGAGAGGCGCGCGGCGCTGGACCGGCGCGCGGCCGCGCTCGACCAAGCCGAGGCCGACTGGGCGCCCTGACCCCTCATCGCTGGCGGGCGATGCCGGTCAGGAGCGCGTGGGCGGCAGCGTTGGCCTCATCGAAGGTGGGCTCGGCGGGGGCTCGCGTGGGTGTCGCTGCGCCTCGGGCGGCGATGCCCCGCTGTGCGAGCAGCTGCCGCGCCGCGTCGGCGGTCGAGCCGGGCGCGCCGGGCTGCTCTCGGTGCCGCAGGGTGGCCGCGGCGACCGCGAGGTTGCTCTGCAGCCGCGCCCGGCTCCAGCGGCCCTCCCGCACCGCGCGCAGCGCGTAGATCAGCCCGGGGATCGCGGCGCCCACGGCGGCGGCGTGCCCGGGTCCCAGCCACAAGCGGCCGCCCGCGCGGGGGGAGAGCCCGTCGGGCACCAGGAACGACAGGGCCCGCGCGAGCCGCTCCACCGCCCAGCCCGCGGGCGTGGCCGTGAACAGACCCCATGCGCCATCGAGGAGCGTGACCACCCCCTCTCCCACCCACACTCCGGTCGGCATGAGCAGCAGCGCCACCGTGCCGCCGGCCAACGTGGCCACCATCAGCGCAGCGAGCGTGCTGCCGGCGTGGCTCTGGCGGTGTTGGCGTCGTGGCAAGGCCCCCCCTGCCACCAGCCTACAACGCCGCGGGGGGCCCCCGCTCTCCGAAGACCAGCCCCCAGCCATACGACAGCTCGGCGCCCGGGTCGAAGTCGCGATTGCCCGGTCTGTGCCCCCGGCGGATGTCGGCTGGCGCGGCATCGGCCGGCAGCCGGGACTGGAAGGGCGTCTGGGTGGGGTCGCGCATCATTCCGTACCGGTGATCGCGGAACAGCAGCGCGCCATCGTCCAGCTCCGTGACGGTCAGGTAGTCGTTCGCGAACCACCTCAGCAGCGCACCGCGCTCGCTGGCCAGGGCGGCCTGTACGCGCTCCCCCTGGGCCGAGTCCACCACCACCGGGACGGTGGCCGAGGGGTCCCACGGCACCACGGTCGACACCGCGATGCGCCCGCGGGCATCGCGCGCCACCCCGTGCCGCAGCAGCGGGTTGAAGAACGGAACCGGGGTGCGCATCGCCACGGGTTCGAAGCCGATGGCGTCGAGCTGGGCGCCAAATGTGGCGCCGGCCTGGGCTGACCAGGCCACGCCCAGCCCCAGGTACGCCACCCCCCACAGCAGCGCGGCGCGGGCCAGTCGCGCGGCGCGGGCGTCGGCGGTGGCCTTTCGCAGCCCGATGCCCGCCGCCACCAGCAACGGCACCGTGTAGATGGGGTCGACGATGGACACGCCGTCCCACGCGAAGCGCGCTCGGGTGATCGGCGCGAGCAGCTGCGTGCCGTAGGTGGTGAAGACGTCGAGCAGCGGGTGTGTGATCAGCGCCCAGAAGGCCAGGTGAATCCAGGTCTTTGGGCTCCCCCGCCTGCCGAGCACCCGCCATCCCAGCCACCCGATTGGCACCGCGAGCACGGGCAACACCAGCAGCGAGTGGGACGAGCCGCGGTGCGTGACCAGCCCCCGCCAGGGGTCGCCGCCGCCCAACACGATGTCGAAGTCTGGGAACAACCCACAGAACACGCCGAAGGCGGAGGCGCGGCGACCGAGCTTTCGGAAGCCGGCTTGGCCGATGGCGGCGCCCAAGACAGCCTGGGTGATGGAGTCCATGGGGGCGGTCTACCCCCATGAGGGGGCCATGTCCCGCGAGGGGCGCGGCGGCCCAGCGAGCCGGCGCGCACTGGGTGGACCAGGGGCTGTGTCGCGGCGGGTCAGCGGCGCCGGTGGGCGCGACGGCGGCGACGCTGCCGCTCGTCCGGGACCGGATCGGTCCCCACGTCGGGCCGCTCGTCCGGCACCGGCTCGCCGCCCTCGTCCGGCCGGTCGGGCGCTGGCGCATCGCAGGCCCCGCGGGCGTCGCCATGCCGCAGGTGCGCCGCCACCGCGGGTGCCCCGACGGTCAGCGTGCGCGCCTTGGCGGTGTTGCCCGGCGGCGCGTGGCAGATCGACTGATGCTGCGCGACCGACCCGCTGTTGGGCGGGCGCGCGGTGGCAGCGGTCGTGGCGAGCAAGCCGGCGATGAGGGGGGCGAGGGTTCGGATGCGGGACATGGGCACCTCCGCGCTTCGGACGCGGGGTGCCCAGAGACATTCGAGCCCGGTCGCCTCAGCTGGCCGCGAGGTCGTCGAGCAGCGCGGCCCGCAGAGGGTGCGAGAGCTCGGCGGAGGCCGTGTATGCGGGGTGATCGCAGACCAGGCGCGCGGCCTTCGAGCGGTCGCCCAGCGCGGCCTTGTGGGCGTCTGTCAACGCGATCTCGACGAACTGGACCGAGCTCACCCGGTCGGCGTTGAACTGGTCGCCGTCGAAGCCCACGGCCACCGGCGCGCAGCCCTCGACCTCGAGGCGCAGGTGCTCGTGCACGCCCACCAGCTCGCGCAGGCGCCGGTCTCGCAGCGCGGGCTCCTCGAACTGGATGAGCAGCGTGGCCTTCAGCGTGTCCGGCGTCGACACCAGCGCGCTGTAGGTGTCCACCTCATGGCGCACGCCGTCTGGCTTCGTGATGCCCTCCACCCGGCACATCTCCTGCACCTGCCACCGCATCGTGGTGAAGTTCTCGAAGAGGAACGACATGGCGTCGCCGAGCGCCGCCTCGCGCACGCGCTTGGCCTGCAGCACCTCGCTCATCATCTTCTGGCGCTGGGCCATGAACTGGTCGTTGGGCAGGATGTGGTCGATGGTCAGGCGGGTCATGCGTCCTCCTCGGGGGCGATGGGCGGGCGGGGTTGCAGCGGGCTCTCGAGCGAGCCGCCGTACCCTTGCCACACGATCTCGATGGGGTGGAGCACCTTCTGTCCGGTGCCCTCTTCGATCTGGAGCTTGGCGATCAGGCAGTCGGAGCTGAGCAGGTCAGGCTTGTCGGCCACGAGCCCGTCGAGCAGCGGCTTCGCGCCCTCCTTCGACAGGTCGTAGTACTGCTTCTTCATGCCCCAGGTGCCGTCCATGCACGAGCACTTGTCCACCATGTTCACGGTGGTTCCGGGCATGCGCTTCATCAGATCACGGCCGCGAAAGCCGATCTTCTGCACCTTGAGGTGGCAGGGGACGTGGTAGCCGATGGCGCCCATCTCGACGGGGAACTCGCGGTCGAGTCGCTTCTCTTTGCGGAGCTTCCAGAGGAACTCCATCAGGTCATAGGAGCGCTCGGCCACGGCCTTGGCCTGGTCGGTGCCCAGGTACTCCTCCCAGTGCTCCTTCAGCATCAGCGTGCACGACGGGCCCGGGCTCACCACGTCGCAGCCGGCCTCGATGTAGGGCATCAGCAGGTCGATGTTGTGCTGGGCCTGGCGGTTCACGCGGTCGACGTCCCCGCCGTCGAGGGCGGGCATCCCGCAGCATTGGAACTGGGGCGAGTAGACCGTGAAGCCGTTGTGCTCGAGCACCTCGACCGCGGCGCGGCCCACCTGGGGCTCGTTCCACTGCACGGTGCAGGTGTGGAAGAGCACGACCTTGGGGCCCTCGACGTCACGGGGGTCGGTCGGGCTGGGGTTGCGGCGGCCAAACCACTCCTGGAAGGTCTCGTCGGCGAAGGTGGGCAGCTGGCGGTCGCGGTGGATGCCGACCGTCATCTCCATCATGACGCGGTTGGCCTTCACGTCGAGGCCGAAGTTGGCGATCGAGGGCATCATCGTGCCCACCTTTCCGATGAGGTCGGGGTCGCCGAGCATCCGGTCTTGGAAGGTCACCCCTCGCTCTTTGGCGTTGATGGCCCGGTGGCGCAGCATCAGTCGGGGGAAGTCGATCGCGAACTCGTGGGGCGGGGTGTAGGGGCAGATGGGGTCGCACAGCTTGCACTGGTAGCAGAGGTCGACGACGTCTTCGTGCACGCTCAGGGGGATCTGCTCGAGGGCGTCGACCTGGCCTCGCACGTCCTTTCGGGTCTTAGAGACGTGGCCGTGGGCGGAGAAGTCGTGGTTGCCGTGCTCGTCGACCTCGATGCCAGAGCCGCCGCTGTCGGCCTCTTCGTCGTCGTCGACGTCGAGGGCGTCGACCGCGTTGAACAAGGCGGGGAAGCTGGGGCAGAGGTTCCAGCAGAGCCGACAGCCGTTGCAGACCTCGAAGACCCGCTTCTCCTCGGCGATCAACGCGTCACGGTCCCAGTAGACCTCGTCGCGGGCGTTGGGGATGACGATGGCCATGGCGGGTCCGGTGTCGCGGGTGAAAGCGGGCGGTGGGAGAGACGAGTCGGGCCCGACCGCACCGGTGACGGCACACTCGGGCCCGAGGGGGCCGCCGACCCGCCGGGCCGGCGGTCGCGGTCTGCCTAGTCGAGCAGCTCGTCGAGCCCGCGCTGGAAGCGACCGGCGTGCGACTTCTCGGCCTTGGCGAGGGTCTCGAACCACTGGGCGATCTCGTCGAAGCCTTCGTCGCGCGCGGTCTTGGCCATGCCCGGGTACATGTCGGTGTACTCGTAGGTCTCGCCGGCGACGGCGGCCTTGAGGTTGTTCTCGGTGTCACCGATGGGCAGGCCCGTGGCGGGGTCGCCAGCCGACTTCAGGTAGTCGAGGTGACCGTGCGCGTGGCCGGTCTCGCCCTCGGCGGTGTCGCGGAAGAGGCCCGCGATGTCGGGCTCGCCTTCGACGTCGGCGATCTTGGCGAAGTAGAGGTAGCGACGGTTGGCCTGGGACTCGCCAGCGAAGGCGGCCTTGAGGTTGTCGTGGGTCTTGGTTCCAGCGAGCTTGGACATGGGGAGCTCCCGTTCATGAAGTGGGCCCCCGCTCGGGGGGCGTGGCCGTTCAGGCACGCACAAGTATCCACTGGCGCCGGCGCGTCAATCAGATGGCTCCGGGGACGGTGGGCGAGCGGGGAGACGCGGCCGTCGAGGCGGCGCCTCCTCCGCGCATTCGGCCGCCTCAGAAGCCGGCGCCGACGGTCCAGAGCACGAAGGGCACCACCGGGCCCTGCTGCCCGGTGACGGTCGGCGCCGACGGCACCAGGGCCGCGCCTCCAGACAGCTCGGTGGTCGCGAAGACGCGGGGATGGGGCCAGACCCGGGCCTTGAGCCCCACGGCCGCCTCGGGGCCGGCGCCTTCGCGCTGGTCAGGGC
>JBDQIL010000371.1:0-5301 GCA_040264415.1 Myxococcota bacterium | reverse complement strand
GGTCGGGGGCGGCGCCGCGCAGCGCCGACAGCGCCTGCACCCACGCCACCGACCCGCCGCCGCCCGGCACGCGGCCGGCCAGCGCGCTCAGCTCGAGGTGCGCGTGCGCGTTCACGAGGCCCGGCATCAGCAGGCCCGGCTCGACCGGCCCCGCGGTCGCCTCGATCGCGGTGATTCGCCCGCCCCCATCGGTCACGACGACCCGCCGCGCCAGCAGCGCGTCGCCCGTGAAGACCCAGCGGGCAGCGTGGCGGGGCACTACGTGCCGGGCGTCGGGGGCACGAGCCGCCGCAGCGGCCGGCCGGCCCGATCGGGCGATGACATGGGGCCGCCCACCGGCACATGGTCGCCGTCGCGGCGCAGCGGCGAGAGCCCCGCCAGGCGCAGGCTGCGCTCGGCCTCGCGCGCGGTCATGGGCCACACCCCATCGACCATCTCGGCCTGCTCGTCGGGCGGGAGCACGGCGCCGAAGTCGTCGGCGCCAGCGTGCTGCGCGAGCTGGGCGATGCCGCGCCCGTGCTGCCGCCACGACGCCTGCACATGGGGCACGTCGGGCAAGGCGAGGCGGGCCACGGCCAGCAGCCGCAGGCCCATCACGGCGGTGTTGTTGCGGCGCCCCACCAAGGTGCCGGCCTCGGGCACCGACTCGACCGAGACACACGCGAGGCTGTGGTTCTCGCGGAGCCTCACCAGCCGCAGCGCCAGCGCAGCGGCGTCCTCGTCGCCGCCAAAGCGGAGGGCCAGGCTGGCGTCGGCGTCGGTGGTGTAGGAGCGGGCGTCGCCCGGGTGCAGCGCCGCCCGCCGCAGATCGGCGGCGATGAGCAGGTCGCCCAAGGGCGCGTCGGTGAGCAGGCGCGCCACCGCGTCGGCAGACAGCGCCTCGCCCGCCACGGCGCGGTCGAGCAGCGGCGCCACGGCGTCGCGGTGCGGGGCCGGCCGCGACAGCGGCGGGTCGTAGAGGCTGACCGTCTCGCGGGCGACCAGCCCGGCCCGCTTGGCCAAGGCGGCGAAGCGCAGCAGACCCATCGTGGCGCGGTCGTCGAGGGGGTAGCGGATGCGGTCGCGCAGGTAGGTGCGCTCGGCGGGGGTGGCGTCGACCAGCAGGCTGCCGTCGGCCACGCCGCGCAGGCCCCGCAGCCCGGCGGCGCGCACGCGCTCGACCACGCGCGGGTCGAGGTCGGGGCGCCCGGCCCACACCGCGAACACGAAGGGCAGACCGGTCCAGGCGGTCCACTCGGCGCCCAGGTCGAGGGTGTGCCCCAGCCGGGAGGGCCGCTGCAGCGCCGCGTCGCCGATGACCACGGTGGCCACCGTGCCGCGGGCCTCGCCCACGCCCACGCCCGGTGCGACCTCGACCAGCTCGAGGTCGGGCCGCACGCGGTCTCTCAGGGGACCGTGCTGGAGCAGCAGGCGGGCCAACACCACGCTGGTTCGGCTCACGCCGTCGAGCAGCACGCGGGTCCACTGCTCAGGGGGGGTCTCGGCGGCGATGAGCACGCTGTCGACTGCACCCTCGCAGCCGATGCACACGTCGGGCACCACCCGCCAGGCGGCCGCGGCGGGGTCGGAGAGTAGGGCGCCCACGGGCAGCAAGGCCAGGCCCACCGTGCCGTCGGCCAGCCAACGGGCCACCTCGCTGGGGTGCCCGCCCTTGAGCTCGACGCCGTCGAGGCCAGCCACCAGCGGGCGGGCGTTGGAGTAGTCCACCCACCCCAGCGTGGGCGGCGCGTCGGGCGTCGCGGCGGGGCTGTCGAGCGCCGGGGCCGGGTCGCACCGACGGACGACGTTGTAGACCGTGTCGCGCTCGGCGGGGATGCGCCCGGCGTGCTCGATGAAGCGCACCAGCTCGGACCGGTTGAGGCCCTGCGGCGTGTCGGCGCCGGCCATGTGGTAGATGTGCTCCTCGCGCACGGTGCCGTCGAGGTCGGAGGCGCCGAAGTGCAGCGCCACCTGGGCCTCGTCGGTGCCCAGCATCGGCCAGTAGGCCTTGATGTGGTCGAAGTTGTCGAGCAGCAGGCGGCTGACCGCGATGGTGCGCAGGCTGTCGAAGCCGGTGGGGCTGGCCAGGGCCGCGAGGCGGTTGTGGTCGTTGTGAAAGCGCAGCGGGATGAAGGTCACGAAGCGTCCGCCCTGGTGGGCGGGGTCGGACGCCGCGTCAGCCAGCGACTGGTCTTGGGTGGACCGCAGCCGCAGCAGGTGATCGACGCGCTCTTCGAGCGTCTCGATGCTGCCGAACAGCATCGTGGCGTTGGTGCGCAGCCCCATGCGGTGCGCGGTGCGGTGGATGTCGAGCCACCCGGGGCTGTCGACCTTGTCGTGGCAGAGCTTGCGCCGGGCGCGCTCGGCGAAGATCTCGGCGCCGCCGCCCGGCATCGAGCCCAGCCCCGCGTCGATGAAGCGCTCGAGCACCGCCTCGGTGCTCATGCCGTACTTCTCCCGGTAGTAGTGAATCTCGACCGCGGTGAAGCCCTTGACGTGCAGCTCGGGCCGCTCGGCCTTGAGCTTCTTCATCAGGTCGGTGTAGTAGTCGAACGGCAGGTCGGGGTTGAGCCCGTTGACGATGTGGACCTCGGTCACCAGCTCGTCTTCGAGCACCCGGATGCGCTGCAGCGCCTGCTCGAAGCTCATCGTCCACGCGTTGGGGTCGCCGGTCTCGAGGCGCGCAAAGCTGCAGAAGATGCAGCTGGCCTCGCACACGTTGGTCGCGTTGATGTGCAGGTTGCGGTTGAACCAGCAGCGGTCGCCGTGGGTGGCCTCGCGCACGCGGTTGGCCATCCACCCCACCAAGGGCAGCCGCGGATGCTCGAAGAGCCGCAGGCCGTCGGCGGCGTCGAGCCGCTCGCCCGCAGCGATCTTGTCCCACAGGTCGAGCAGACCGGCGTCTCTCAGGGCGCGGGCCGTGGTGGCGGAGGGGGCAGGCAGCGGAGAGACGGCGTTCATGGGGCCTCCTCGGAGGCGGTCGGGGCGACCCGGCTGAAGCGCTCTTCCGGGGGCAGGCGGCCAGCCCAGCGCTTCATCAGGGCGTTGTCGATGTCGAGCTGATCGAGCACGCGGGCGACCACGGTGTCGAGCAGATCGGTGATGCTCCGCGGCCCCGAGTAGAAGCTCGGCGACGCCGGCATCACCGACACACCCGCCTCGATGCAGGCCTGCATGTTGCGCACGTGCACCAGCGAGTACGGGCTCTCGCGCAGCACCAGCAGCACCCGGCGGCGCTCCTTGAGCATCACGTCGGCGCAGCGACCCACCAGGTCGGCGCTCACGCCATGCGCGATGCGCCCGAGCTGGCCGGCCGACGCGGGGATGACCACCAGGCTGTCGAAGCGGGCGGAGCCCGACGCGAAGGGGGCGGTCATGTCGCCGGGGTTGTAGACCGGGAAGCCGTAGTCGGCGGGGTCGGTGCCCACCTCGTCCTGCCAGTTCAGCCGACCGAACTTGGTGAACACCACGTGGGTCTCGATGCCGGCCTCGCGGCCCGGCCCCGCCATGAAGTCCAGCAGCCGCTGGGCATAGGGCGCCCCGGAGGCCCCCGACACGCCCACCACGATCTTGCGCGGGCGGCTCACGCGGGCCCCCGGGTGCCCGCCACGATGCTCGCCACGGGCGGGAACATCTGCTTGCCGGTGACCTGGATGAAGCCGGCGTCGGAGAGCTTGGCCTCGAACGACGCGCGGGTCTCGAAGGCGTCGATCGAGCCCGCCAGGTAGCGGTAGGCGTCGCCGAAGCCCGACACCATGCCGCCGAGCAAGGGCATCACGAAGCGGTTGTAGGAGCCCTGCAGCAGCTTCGAGGCGAGGGTCTCGGGCTGGAAGAACTCGAGCACCACCAGGCGCCCGCCCGGCCGCAGCACCCGCGCGCACTCCTGCACGGCGCGGTGCACGTCGGGCACGTTGCGCAGGCCGAAGCCGGCGATGATGCCGTCGACGCTGCCGTCTTCGAGGGGCATGTCGCGCGCGTCGGCGGTGATCAGCTGGACCGGCGCGCCCGCGGGCAGCTTCGGCGCGCCCGCCTGCAGCATGTTCTCGCTGAAGTCGAGGGCGGCCACCGACCGCGCGCCCTGGGCGAGCAGCATCACCGTGAGGTCGAGGGTGCCCGCGCAGAGATCCACCACGTCGCCCGAGCGACCATCGCCCAAGGCGGCGATGGCCTGCCGCCGCCACCCCTGGTCGAGCCCCATGCTGATGACGCGGTTGGCCCGATCGTAGGTGGGGGCGAGCTGGTCGAACATCTCGCGCACCTGCGGGGCCCGATCGGCGGCGCCGGCGGTGGGGACCGGGGCGCTCACGAGGCCCGCTCCACCAGGGTGAAGGCCAGCCCCTCGAGGGCGTCACGGTGGTCCGACGGTGGGAGGCCGTGCAGCGCCGTGATGCCGGCCTCGACCCGATCGCGAGCCTGGCGAAGGGTCTCTTCGCAGGCGCCCGTGGCGGCGACGCGGGCCAGCAAGGCCGGCAGCTCGTCGCGGGTCACCGGGCCGGCCCGCAGCCGCTCGCCCAAGGCCGGGTCGCGGTCGAGCGCGAGCAGCAGGGGGAGCGTGAGCTTGCCCTCGAGCAGGTCGGCGCCCGGCTGCTTTCCGGTGCGGGCGGCGTCGCCGTTGTAGTCGAGCACGTCGTCGGTCAGCTGGAAGGCGACCCCGACCGCGCTCCCGTAGGCGGTCAGCGCGGCGGCCGCGGGCGCGTCGTCCAGAGCTAGCGCCCCCGCCGACGCGCACCAGGCGATCAGCGCCGCGCTCTTGGCCTCGATGATGCCGTAGTACTGGGGCAAGTCGAGGTCGAACCGCCCCGCGGCCAGCAACTGAGCCACCTCGCCCTCGGCCATCCGGGTGACCACCCGCGACAGCCCGACCACCGCCGCCTGCCCGCCACCCTCGGCGGCCAGCATCACAGCGCGGGCCAGGCAGAAGTCGCCGGCCAACACGGCCGCGGCGTTGCCGTAGACCCGGTGCGCAGCCACGCGACCCCGCCGCTCGAGGCCGCCATCCACCACGTCGTCGTGAAGCAGCGACCCCAGGTGCAGGATCTCGCCGGCGCACAGCAGCGGCACGAGATCACCGGTGTGCCCGACGGCGCGGGCGCCGAGCGCGGTGATCAGCGGCCGCAGCCGCTTGCCGCCCGCGTCCACCAGGTAGCGGGCGACGGTGGACACAGCCGGCACGATGCTCGCCAGCGAGCCCTCGAGTGCCGTCTCGGCCGCGGCCATGTCCGACCCCACGAGCGCCAGGGCGCGCTGGAGCGGCGGGATGGGGGCGGGAGCGGCGGCCTGGAGGCCGGTGGGGCGGGGTCGCCGGGCCTGGAGGGGCATGTC
>JBDQIL010000370.1:0-5309 GCA_040264415.1 Myxococcota bacterium | reverse complement strand
GGGCTCCATCGCCGTGGTGATGCCCCGTACGGCGTTGCTGGCGAGCAGCGTCACGCCCTGGCGGTGCCCGTAGACCCACACGGCGATGGAGCCCGACGAGCTGCACCGCGTCAGCCGCACGATCGCCCGGGGCCTCCGCCTGTTCAGCCACACCCCCTACAAGCTGCTGGGCGGCGTACCGGTCGCAGGAGACGTCGTGCGCAGGCTGCCCGTGCACGACCACCATCGGTGGCCCTTCGATGTGGTGGTCGCCGACATCTTCGACCGCCTGAGGATCCCCGTGCGTCACTGGTTCAACCGAGAGAAGCTCGAGGTGATGTTGACCGACGCCGGCTACGCCAACGTCAAGGTCACCCGACGGGTGCGAAACAACGAGAGCTTCCGGGCCATCGGAACCCGTCGCTGAGCGCTCTGGCGTTTACAGTCGCGGCCATCGGACCACTGGTTCGACCCAGCCCCTGGGGCGTCGCCTTGACACAATGGGGGGGCAGCGGAATAGGACCGCTCCTCGCGCGCTCCGGCGGCCCCCCCGCTGCCACCCTGCGCGCGCGCCCTGACGCTCCGACAACCGGCGCCACAACGCGCCGCCCCTGCACGGGAACACGGCCATGATGAGATTGATGAGCCTGACCTTGACGCTTGGTGCCATGCTGCTCGGCGGCGTGGCCGAGGCGGCTGGCTTCCAGGCCAAGACCATGCGCGAGAGCCTCTCCGCCCGTGAGGTGGAGCGCCCGCTGATCCTCGGCAAAGGCTGGCTCGAGTTCGGTCTCGGCACCGACCTCAAGCTCGCCAACGGCGAGTGGGACGCCGACGGCAACCGCGTGTCGTGGGACGACGCCAGCTGGATGTACACCACCCAGCGGCTCGGTCTCCGCTACGGCATCACCCGCCGCGGTGAGCTGTACTGGACCATCAAGACCCACTTCGTTCGGCTGCAGAACGACTCCCTCTCCACCGACATCTCGCAGTTCGGGCTCGGCGATCCGAGCTTCGGCTACAAATACGAGGTGTTCCGGTCGCTCGCGCCGCTGTCGTCGGTCATCGTCTACGGCGACTACAAGGGCCCCGCCGCGAACGAGTCGCCGGGCAACTACGTCGGCGGCCCGTACTCCTTCAGCTCGGTCATCCTCACCACGGGCACCCCCGACGCCCGCCTCGGCCTTCGGGGCAAGCGGCAGGTGGGCCCCCTCGCCATCGAGATGGGCGCCTCGTACACGCGGCGGCTGTCCCAGGTCGTGCAGTACGTGGTCGAGACCGAGCTCTACCAGGGCTCGGGCCGCATCAAGCCCGGCGACCTGACGACCATCGACGGCTCGCTCACCGTGCAGGCCGGGCCGGTCGCCTTGAACGCCGGCGCCATCTTCGTCGTGCGTGACGAGACCCGCATCGGCCCCACCGCCGAGGGCATCTTCGCGGGCCGCGACCTCGAGGCCGTCGATGGCTCGGGTGGCTGGACCTTGGATGCGCCCGTCGGCGCCACCTTCAACCTCACCCGCGGCGTTGACCTCGTGGGCGCGGTCAACATTCCCCTCCGGGGCGAGGACCTCGCGTTCTTCCCCATTGAGGACATCCACCCGACCGTCGGACCCACTTACAGCGGGACCGTCGAGTTCCGGTACTGAAGCGCAGGAAGCAGCAGATGTCCCGCCCCCTCGCAAGACTCGCAGCCGGCGCCCTGTTGGGCCTGGCCTCCCTGGCCGGCCTGTCGTGGTCGCCCACGGCCGACGCGAAGTTCGTCTTCCCGTACAACCACCCCGACCTCGACTGGTACTCCATCGAGACCGAGCACTTCGTCGTGCACTACCCGGTCTCCAAGAAGACCGCCGACGAGGGCAACGAGCACTACCTCACGGGCGAGTGGTCGGCGCGCAAGATCGCCCAGGTGTCGGAAGACATGTGGGAGCCGATGTGCGCCGAATTCAACTACTACCTGAAGGAGAAGGTGCACGTCGTCCTGCTCAACCAGTCCGACCAGCTCGAGGGCTTCACGATCCCGTCGTGGGACTGGATCGAGATCTCGGCGAACCCGGGCGGCACCTTCTACCGGTCGCGCGGCCGCATGGAGTGGTTCAGTGACGTGATGGTGCACGAGTTCGCGCACGTGGTCTCGCTCAAGGCGAACGCGGCGCACTCCGAGGGCATCCAGGGCGTCTCGCTCGACGGCCTCTACCGCGACGGCATCCGCGACGTCGAGATCGGCGCGAGCATGTTCATCTTCGACGGCGACTCGGTCTTCTGGACCGAGGGCGGCGCCGAGTACTGGTCCGACAACACCGGCTGGAACTGGTGGACCGCGGCCCGCGACCAGAACATCCGCATGACCGTCCTCCAAGACCGGCTGCTCGAGTACGACGAGTGGCACACCCGGTCGGCCAAGTACGGCTGGAACGACAGCGAGCGGTACTACCAGCAGGGCTACAGCTTCGGCTTGTACCTGCGGCAGCGCTTCGGCGCCGACACCTACGCGCGCTTCGCGCTCGAGTTCGGCAAGGCCTGGCGCCCCAACTGGGAGACCGTGATCGAAGACGTGCTCGGCATCGACGCCGAGACGCTCTACTGGGATTGGCGGGCCTACGTCACCGAGCGGTACGAAGACCAGGCCGACCGCGTGCGGGCCCGTGGCGAGGTCAGCGGCCTCGAGCTCACCTCCGGTCAGAACGACTGGGAGTTCAACGACCCCGCCGCGCGGGACGCGTGGCTGTCCGACCCGCTCCTCGATCGCGAAGACGCCCGCCAGGGCGGGAAGCTCTACCAGTTCGACCCGCGGGTCTCCCCCAACGGCGACATGTGGGGCATCAACAACCGGGCGCGCGTCTACTTCAACGCCGAAGACGACGACCAGATGTTCGCCTTCACCCGCGACGGCAACGCCGACGCCGGGCGCTCCGAGGCCGCCTCCCTCATGAGCGGCAACCGCATCGCCAAGTTCGGCCACGGCTGGGACTTCGTCCCGTCCGAGGACGGCGAGACCCGGGCCATCGTGGTCACCGGCGAGGAAGACCGCAAGTACCGGGGCGTGCCCCCGCTCCACCGCTACTTCCACCTCGAAGCCGACGGCTACGACTGGCAAGAGATCGTCTACTTCGAGCTGCCCACGCGCGAAGACAAGCAGGGCAACCGCACGGTCGAGACCCGCTCCGGCGAGAAGGTGCTGGGCTCGACGACCTACCCCGAAGAGAGCTGGCGGGTGGTGCCCAACACCCAGCGCGGCACCGACCCCGCGGTCAGCCCCGACGGCAGCAAGATCGCCTACTTCGAGTACACCGACGGCACCCTGAACCTGGTGACCATCAACCTCGACGGGTCCGACAAGAATTACCTCACCAACTACACCGACGGCACCTGGCTGCAGACCGTGGACTGGTCGCCCGACGGCACCCAGCTCGTGCTCGGCATCTTCAAGAACTTCGAGCAGAACCTGTTCGTGGTGAACGCCGACGGCTCCGACCTGCACCCCATCACCTGGGACCAGTGGGAGGAGATGGACGCGCACTGGTCGGCCGACGGCCACATCTACTTCTCTGCCGAGCCCGACGGCATCTTCAACATCTACCGCTACGACCCCACCGACGCGTCGGTGGAGCAGGTGACCAACGTGCTCGGTGGCGCCACCACCCCGCAGGTCACCGACGACGGCAACCTGATCTACAGCTACGCCACGGCCTTCGGCTGGAAGGTGCACGGGCTGCGCGGCGAAGAGTTCATGGCGGCCCCGGCCGACCACCTCTTCCGCACGGGCGACGAGATCGACGGCGAGCAGGTCGAGTCGGCCCTGGCCTTCGAAGAAGACCTCAGCCACTGGTCGGAGACCACGACCCGGTACCGCCCGTCCAAGGCCGTGATGGCCCCGACTGGCGTGCCGCTCTTCGACGTGCGCAACAACTCGATGACCAACTGGGGCATCCGCGGCGGCTTCCAGGTCTTCATGCAGGACTACGTCGAGAAGAACGGCGCCTTCATGGTGGCGCTCCTCGGCGAAGACCCGCTCTTCCAGGCGCAGTACTTCAACCAGACCTGGTACCCGGACTTCTTCGTCACGGGCGTCCACCTGCAGCAGAAGCGCGACTTCGGCTTCTTGATCGACGAGGACGGCGACCGCGCCACCACCGACGACCAGAGCATCCTCGAGCAGCGCAACCACACCTACCAGACCTTCGGCGCGGCGGCGGCGGCCTACCAGTGGAACGACGTGATGCGGGCGACCCTCTCGTCCAGCCTCATCGACTTCGGCTTCAAGGGCATCGCCGACACCGGCTTCGATCGCTACCTGATCGAGACCGACGTGAACCTGGGCCTGTCCTGGAGTGACATCTCGCTGTGGGGCGCCAACACGGCCAACCCGCTGGGTCGGTACGTCGATCTGCAGCTCACCCACGCCTGGACCGACATCGTCTTCGAGTCGTACGGCGGCGTGGGCATCGACGACGGCATGCTGCTCGACAACTACCAGTACAACAAGCTCGAGCTTCGGTGGAACGAGAACCTGCCGGTGCCCTTCATCAAGAAGGCGCAGGCGGCCGACCACCGGATCCAGCTCGACTTCCGATTCGGCTACATCGACCGCAACGTCGACGTCAACGACGAGTTCCGGGCCGGCGGCCAGCACCCGAGCTTCACGGGCAACGGCAACCTGCGCCCGAACACGCAGTTCCCCGGCTACCCTGCGTTCAGCCTCTCCGGCGAGACCATGGGGATCTTCAACCTGCAGTACCGGTTCCCGATCAACGACCACTTCGTGCACCGGGTGGGCCCGCTCACCACCTACGGCGTGTTCGCGCAGCTCGGCGGCTCGGCCGGCAACCTGTGGAGCTACCGGCCCCCCAGCGACCCGGCGAGCTTCTACCTGGGCCGCTTCGGCGACCGGGTGGCCTACGAAGAGTCCGACGTTCGGCGCGAGGTCCCCTTCGTGGACTACGCCTACAAGAACGACAACTACATACTGTACGACGTCTCGGCCGAGCTCCGGGTGCAGAGCGTGCTCTTCCATGGCATCCCCTGGAACAGCTTCGCCCGGCTGGCGTACGGCTTCAACGCGGTCCGTGGCTACGGCGACGTAGACGGCGACGATATCTTCGACACCTCCGAGAACGGCCTCGGCGACGAGCTCTCGAATGAGAAGGAGCCCGCGGGCTTCCGGCTCTACGTGGGCCTGGGAACGGGATGGTAGGACCAATGACCCACACGACCCCCCTCCACACCCCCACGCGCATGCTGTGCGTCGCGGCCTTTGGGCTGCTCGCGACCGCTTGCGGCCGCGACAACTCCAGCGAGGACTTCCGTCTCGCCGGCGCCGGCGAAGTTGACCCAGT
>JBDQIL010000369.1:0-5312 GCA_040264415.1 Myxococcota bacterium | reverse complement strand
GGGTTGGTCAGGGTGCCGACCCCCTCCACCGTCACGGTGACCTGCTCGCCGGGCTTCAAGAAGCGCTGCGGGTCTCGGGCGAAGCCGATGCCCGAGGGCGTGCCCATGGCGATGACGTCGCCCGGCTCGAGCTGCATGGCCTGGCTGAGCAGGGCGATGGTGTCGGCCACGTCGAAGACCATGGCGGCGGTGTTGCCGTCTTGCAGGGTCTCTCCGCCCACGGTGGTGGTGAGACGCAGCCCCTTCGCGCCGGCCGGCACCTCGTCGGGTGTGACCAGGTCGGGGCCCAAGGCGCCGGTGCCGTGGAAGTTCTTGCCCAGGAACCACTGGTGGGTGCGCACCTGCCAGTCGCGAATCGAGCCGTCATTGAAGGCGGCGTAGCCAGCCACGTGGTCGAGGGCGCGGGACGGGTCGATGCGGCGGCCTGCCTTGCCGATGATCACGGCGAGCTCAACCTCGTAGTCGAGCTGAGACGACTCGGTGGGCCGGACCATGGGCTCGCCGTGGCCGATGAGCGACGACGCGACCCGCGAGAAGACCACCGGGAAGGTGGGCACGGGCAGGCCGGCCTCGGCGGCGTGGTCGACATCGTTCAGGCCGATGCAGAGCACCTTCCCGGGGCGGGGGACGACGGGCTGGTACCGGACCGTGGCGTCGGCTGGCACCGACTGGGCGCGCTCGGCGGCGGCGGCGGCGCGGGCGTGCCAGCCGGGGGCGCCGGAGATCAGCGCCCCGACGTCGGTGCCCAAGGAGGGGTCGATGGCGCTCAGGTCGAGCAGGCGGTCGCCCTGGCGCAGGGCCAGGACCGGTCGGCCGTCGACCAGAAGAGAGGTGAGGCGCATGGAAGCTCCGGGTTGTTCACTCTCATAGCAAATGTAGACATTTTAGCAAAAGAAAAACCTTCTGCTTGCCGCGGCGGATCCCTCAGGTGAAGGGGTCGCATGGCAGCACGCTCCCCCAAACGCACCGAAGCCTCCGTGTTGACCGAGCGCCTGCGCGCCGAGATCGTCTCGGGGGTGGTGGCGCCCGGCGCCCGGCTGAAGCTCGTGCCCTTGGCGCGGCGCTTCGAGGTGAGCCGGGGCCCCCTGCGGGAGGCGGCCAGCCGGCTGGCGGCCGAGGGGCTGCTCACCATCGAAGACCAGCGCGGCTTTCGTGTGAAGTCCGTCTCGCGCGCCGACCTGCTCGACGTGACCGCGACGCGCAAGCACATCGAGGGCCTGGCGCTGCGGGCCAGCCTCACCCACGGCGATGTGGCGTGGGAGGGCGATGTGCTCGCGGCGGCGCACGTGCTCGACCGGGTGTCGTCGCCGGGCACAGACCCGGAGGCCCAGGCGGCGTTTCGCGCGCGCCACGCCGACTTTCACCGGGCGCTCGTGGCGGCCTGCCCGTCGGTCTACCTGTTGGAGTTTCGCGACCACCTCTACCGGCTGACGGAGCGCTACCGGAACCTCGCGCTCCAGGGGCCGCAGAGCCCCGGGCCGGCCCGAGACGTGGCGGCCGAGCACGCGTCGCTGGCCCAGGCCGCCGTGGCCCGCGACGGCGACGCTGCGTGCGCGCTGCTCGACGCCCACCTCGAGCGCACCGCCCAGACCCTCCTCCGCGCCTACCCCGACCTGTTCGGCCCCCCGGAGCCCGCATGAGCCCCCTCGTCCTCCTCCACGGCGCGAGCGGAAACGCCGCCACGTGGGCCGACACCGTGCCTGCCTGGACGGCTGCAGGGCTGCAGCCGGTGGCGCTCGACCTGCCGGGCCGCGGAGACGCTCCGGGCCCGGCGCTCGACTCGGTGGCCGCCCTGGCCGACTGGCTGCGCGCGGAGTGCGGCCGGCGCGGGCTCTCGCGCCCGGTGGTGGTGGGCCACTCGCTGGGCGGCGCCGTGGCCCAGCAACTGGCCCTCTCTGCGGGGGACGCGCTGGGTGGGGTGGTGCTGGTGTCTACGTCGGCGCGGCTGCGGGTCTCGCCCCTGATCCTCGAGGCGGTGGCCGGCGCCACCGCCGAGGCGCCGCTGCGGCTCGACTTCGCCTTTGGCGACGACACCCCGCCGGCGGTGGTCGACCGCTACCACGCGGCCGCCGCCGCCACGCCGCCTGCCGCCGCGGTCGCCGACTGGCACGCCTGCGACGGCTTCGATCTGCGCGCCCAGCTCGCTCCGCCGGGCTGTCCGGTGCTCGTGGTCCATGGCGAGGCCGACCGGCTCACGCCGCCCAAGCACCAGGCCGGGCTCGCTGCGGCGCTCGCGGCCGACCGGGTCACCCTCGGCGGGGTGGGACACATGCTTCCCTGGGAGGCGCCCGGTGCGCTGGCTCGGGCGGTGGCCGGGTGGCGGGTGGGCGCAGCCCAGTAGCGGTGTCAGGAGTTGCACGTTGCACGTTCGGCACCTGGGCCTGCCCCCCGAGGTGACGGTCGGCGGCTCCGGTCCCCCCTGACCCCGGCGGCTCCGCGTCAGGCTCAGCTGCGGTCCTCCACGGTGTCGCCGTCGAGAAGCACCAGCTCCACGAGACCGGTGCGCGTCGACTGCACCAGGTCGCTCCGCTGGCCGCCGGCTCGCAGGCGGTCGCGCAGGCGCCCGAGCAGCCCGTCCCACCGCCGTCGCAGCAGCGCCCGCTCGGTGATGTGCGGCCAGTGTGGGCGGGCGAGCTCCACCCAGTGCAGGGGCTGGCCCACCGCCGCCAGCTCGGAGATCACCCGCGCGATCTGGCCGGCCAACACGACCACGTCGCCGTGGGTGGGGTGGACCTGAACCGTGTCGAAGGAGCAGATCAGGCGGAGCGGACCGGGGCTGCCTCCGCGGGTGTGGGAGTGCCCGGCCTGATCGAGGTCGATGGCCACCGGAAGCCACTGCCGCCCGTCGATGAGGAGAGAGCGGCCCGGCGTGAGGTCGAGCGGAGCGCCGCCGGCGACGCGCACCCGCCAGCGGTCGCCGACCGCCCAGAAGACCGCCGGGGCGCCGGCCGGCGCGCCCGGGGCCAGGCGCGGGTGCGGGTCGAAGACCAGCGCGCAGGTGCCGGGGAAGGCCTGGGGCGGCAGGCCGGGTCCCTCCAGCCCCAACACCGAGCGAGGCAGCTCGATCGACTCGACCACGAAGCCGACGCCTGGTGCGATCACGACGCGCTGACCCACGGCGAGCGGGGCCGCGCTCACCGTGCGGCCGTCGACCTGGAAGCGGCGCCTCAGGGCGAGCAGCCACAGCCGCTCGCCTCGGAGGCTGAGCATGGCGTGGGCCTCGGAGACGTGGGGGTCGTCGAGGTGGAGCGCGGCTGAGGCGGCGCGCCCCACGAGGTCGCCGGCGCTGAGCGCGTCCACGCGTCCATCGAACAGTCGGATTCGGGCGAACGCGTGCATGCTCAGATGCCTCCCTCTGCGGGCTCTGCGGTGGTCGGGGGAGCGCGCAGCAGCGCCTCGATCGGGGCCTCGAGGGCAGCGATCGACCAGGTTCGCGCCGAGCCGTCCCAGCTCCCGCTCACCAGGTCGCCGTCGGTGAGGAAGGCGACCGAAGAGGCGCGCTCGGTGTGGCCGGGGAGCAGGCCCAGCAGGGTCCCGGTCTCCAGCGCCCACACCCGAACCCGACCGTCGAGTCCGCCGGCCGCCAACAGCCGCCCGTCTGGCGAGATCGCGAGGTCGAGCAGGGGGCTCGAGGTCTCGGCGAGCACCCGATCTCCGAGGTCGTCTCGCACCACGACGGCGCTGCCCCGGGCGAACACGACCCGGCCTGCGTGGCCCGCAACCGCGCGCGCCCCCGGCGCTGGGGGCTGGGCCTCGATCCGACCGCCCACCAGCCGGAGCACCTCTCCTTGGGCGCCCAGCGCCCAGAGCACCTCTCCATCGCGCTCGAGGTCGATGAAGGTGACGCCCGGGGACAGGTGGACCGGTGCCGCGTCGGGCGCCCCTGCCCAACGGTACAGGCCGTCGTCGAGGTCGAGGCCGACGATGCTCCGGTCGGCCAAGGCGGCGACCCGACGGAGGGGCCGCGCGCTCGGGAGGGGCTCCCACGCCGCGGCGGCGCGTCGGGCCAGCCGGGGCCCGCCCATCCCCGTGACCACGAGCCCATCGGGGCCGAAGGCCGCCGACTTCACCACCTCGTCTCCGAAGCGGAGGCGCTCGGTGCGGCCGTCAGCGAGGGCCACCTCGGTGACCGCGCCGCCCCCACCGACGGCCACGAAGGACCGCCCGGTCGGCTCGACGATGACGTCGCCGACGCCCGTGGGGGTGTGGACCACGGTGGCGGCGCCCCAGGGGATGCGCCAGGCGTCCACCCGGTCGGCCACATGCACCCGCACGCCGTCGGTGTCGAAGGCGACCGCCGCACCGCGCGTGGCGGGCACCGCTGCGACCACCGCGGCGGTGTCGACGCGCCAGATGCCCAGGCCCCCCTGGCTGCCTTCGAGCGCCGCGAGCTGGCCGTCTGGCGATCCCGTGATGCGCGCGATGCCCCCGAAGGGGGTGTCGCCTCGGCGGAGCAGTCGGCCGGTCTCGCCGTCGATCAGCGACACCCGCCCGCGGACGCTCCCGACCAGCAGGTGCCCATCAGCGGTCCAGGTGGCGGCGGTGGCGACGTGTTCGCCGGTGCTCTCGGTGGAGATTCGGCGCAAGGGGGCGCCGGTGGCTTCGCCCAACACGAGGGTCCCGTCGGCGCAGAGGGCGGCGATGGCGCCCTCGGCCGACACCGCCCCCACCTGCATCCGCCCCGCGCAGCCCGACGCCTCGAAGTCGGCCACGGGCAGGGCGCCCGCCGCGTTCCAGAGCCGGCGCGGTGGCACGATGGGCCGCCAGTCGTCTCCGCCGCCCGCCCAGTCGTCCCGCACGGCGCCCGTCGCGGGATCGATCTCCCACAGCCCGCGGGCGGCGTCCCAGACCACGAGGCGCTGGTGTTGCCACGCGCCCCCCGCGGTCGGGTGGTCGATGATCCAGGCGCGCTCGCCGTCGCGCCAAGCGGACAGGGTGCCGTCTGCGCCACAGAACAGGGTGTCGCCCCCCATGCTCATCGTGGACCAGTCGCAGCGGGGGGCCGGGCGCTGGCCCCGGAGGACGGGCCGCTGGGCGCGGCCGAAGGCGGCGAGCACGCCGCTCGCGCGCGGCGTGTCGCGCACCCGGAGCACGTCGGCGGCCAGGCGCTCCGCCTCGTCTCGACGGTCGGCGATGGTGGCCTCGACCGCCCGCTCCAGTCGGAGCTCTGCGAGGGAGGACTGCGACGCGGCCTCGGCCTCCTGCGCCCGCGCGAGCGACCGCGAGGTCTGCGTCCAGCCCACCCCCCCGACCGCCCCCACGCCGATCAGCCCGAGCGCCGCGATGGCGATCGGCAGGCGCCATGCCTGCAG
>JBDQIL010000368.1:0-5315 GCA_040264415.1 Myxococcota bacterium | reverse complement strand
GGGGGCGGTCGGCTCGGGCTCCGCCGCGACCACCGGCGGCTGCGCCTCGGCCTCGGCGGGCGGCAAGGTCGCCTCGACGGGCACAGCGGCGACGACCGGACGCTCCGGCAGCACCAGCTCGGCGGGTCGCTCGTCCGCCAGCCTGCCGGTCAACGAGGCCCAGACCGGCCCCTCGCGCATGCGGGTGATCTGCACCAGGATGGCCACCACGCCAACCACCAGGAGCGCGCCGAGCACCAGCTGGGTGGGCACGCCCGACGAGCGCCGCTCGCTCTCGAGGGGCTCGAGCTCGGGCAGCGAGGTCGCAGGGCGCGACACGCGGTCGCGTCGGTTGGTGCTGAGCGTGTCGAGGGGCGAGCCGGTGGCAGCCTCGGTGTTCGCGGCGCCGACCCGTCGGTACGAGCCAGTCGCCCAGGGGTCGGGATCCTTCCAGGGGGCCTGCCGCCGCACGGCGCCGCTGGGCGCCTCCTCGGGCATGGGCCGCGCCAGCTCGTCTTCGAGCCGCGGTCGTCCCAAGGAGAGGTCGGGGAGCGCGGGGCTGTGGTCGCCGGTGCGGGTGAGCGGCGACTCTTCCTCGCCGTCCTCTTCGTCGGCCGGCATCCACCAGGGGCGCGTCGATTCGGATGGCGCCGGCGGGAACAAGGGCGCCGGATCGGCAGCTGCCGGGTCGGGGAACGACTCGGTCATCAGCGGCGCGCCGGCGTCGCGCGGGTCGAAGTCTCCGCGGCCGCCCACGGGCAGCGCGAACGCATCGTGCGGGCCAGACGCTTCTTCGGCGAGGGCCTCGAGCAGATCGTCTTCATCCTCCTCGTCGTCTTCGTCATCGGGCCCTCGGAACCCGACCCGCAGCCCTCCGCGGGAGGACCCGAGCCCCGACAGGCCGAAGCCAGGGCGCTGCGCCTCGGAGAGATCGTCCGCCGACCCCGCCTCGAGGGCCATCGCGTCGTCATCGACCTCGGCCCCCAGCGCGAGGGCTGGCTCGTCGCCCGCCTGGAGGGCGCCGTCGCCGCTGCCCCAGCTGTCGTCGCCCCACCGCGCCGCGCCATCGGCCAGCGCAGAGGCGTCCCAAATGGGGCCGTCGCCAACATCGGGCAGCTCGCGGCGCCCCGCTCCATCGGCGACCCCGGGGCGACCCACGAAGATCCGGAGCGGACCGGCCGACCGCTCCGGCGACACCATCGGCTGGGCGCCAGCCCGCGGCCTCGGCTCGGGCGCCGGCGCGACCTCGTCGGTGTAGCCGAAGTCGTAGACCGTGCTCGCGGCGGGCAGGACGTCGCCGGTCGCGCGCTCGAAGCGATCGCCGCGCGACTGGGGGGCGCCCCTTGTCGGAGACCGATCGATGATCTCGGGCCCGTCTGGCGCCTGAAGTGAGGGGGGGACCACCCGCTCGGTGGGGGCCGCGGTCGGCGCGCGGGTGAGGCCACGGGCCCGGGTGGTCGGCGGATCGAACGGCTCGAGCGGATCGATGGGCCCACCGATCCGCACCCGCGGGGTCGCGGCGGGCGACGGCGGCGCGAGCTGCCCCGCGCCGTAGCCGTCATCGAACACGCGGACGTCTTGGTCGTCGGAATGCCGCGCGGCGCGGCGACCCTTGATCGCGCCGGCGCGGACGCGGTCCACCAGCCCGCCCGGCGGCGTCGGAGGGTCGAAGGACGACACAGGGGCGGGCGCGCGCGGAGCCGGAGGGAGCGGCTCGGGGACCACCGGCTCGAGCCCCAGCAGGCCGCCGCCCGAGAGCGCGTCGTCTTCGGCGTCGCCCAGCAGCAGCAGGCTCGGATCACCCCGAAACAGGTCGGATGAGCTCATCGCCGTCCTCCATTGCGGAGCACCGCAGCAGGCAGCACCGCCTCTATAGGCTCGCCGCCGGCCAGCCGTGACAGCCCGTCGGCCCACCCCGACTCGACCGCGACCTGGAGGCCGCGCCAGCTCGCCTCGGTTCGCAGCACCTTGGACGTGATGAGGGCGTTCACCAGCCGACGCACCCGCCGGCGGTCGTCTGCGCCGAGCCCCCGCAAGAGGTTGTCGGCCCGCGTGGTCCGATCGGCGACCCGGTCGCGCTCCACCAGCATTTGAGCCAGCGCCCGCAGCAGGGCCTCGGAGCGGGCCGGGTCGGCGCTCGGCAGCCCGCCCGCGCCGGTCCACCAGACCTCGATCCCCGCCAGCTGGCGCACCCGTTCCACATCGTCGCGCGTGAACCGCAGCCCTGGCGGCAGCTCCGCGCGGTGCCCCAGGATTCGCGCCACGTCGAAGGGGTGGAGCTCGAGCGCCCCCGCCACCTCGTCGAGGCTGATCCGAAGCTCTGTGCCGGCGCTCATTCGGGCCCTCCGTCTTTCAGGATCGACGCATCGACCCAAGCCAGGAACAGCTCGAGGTTCGCGCGCCGAAGCTCGCCCGCCTGCTTGTGAATCTGGTCGAAGCCGGCGGCCAGGGAGTCTTTCAGGCCGGGCTGCACGTCGCTGTCGCCCAGCCACACCTGGAGGCTCAGGCAACCATGGAGGCGGTCGACCCGCACCGGGGCGTCAGCGGCCCCGCAGTCTCGGAGCGCCACGGACAGGGCCGCGAACACCCGCCACGCGAGGCGCGCGGACAGATCGTCGCCATGGCGACGCCACTCCGCGTGCACGTCGGCGGGGACGGGGAGCACGAGGCCGAGCGCCGAGGGGGGGCCCTGAGCGGGCTCGAGCGCAGCGAGCACGGCGATCTCGTGACGCTCGGTGTCGAGGCCCTCGAGCTCGGACTCGGCCTCGAGCAGGTAGGGCCGAAGCCGCCGGCGCAGCTGGCTGGCTCGCTGGGCCACCGCGCGCGCCACGCGCCCGTTGGGCGCCTCGGCGTGCAGCCGATCGAGGTGGGCCAGCTCCTGCGCCTCTCCCAGGCGGCGCTGAAGCTCAGCGTCGTCGCCGGACTGAACCAGCCGGCGCGCGCGCGCATGGACAGCCGACGCGAGGCGCTCGGAGCGGGCCGAGACCTCTGCGACATCGACCTCGAAGCCCTCACGAACCGCCCGCCGCAGCTCCCGATCCTCCTCTTCGGGGGTTCGCGGCGGCGCCTCGACGGCGGCGCGGGCGGCGGCTTCGAGCCGGTCGATCTGGGCGTCGAGCTCGCGCACGCGGCGCTCCAGCTCGTCGCGGGTCCGCCGGAGGGCCTCGACCTCGGCGTCGGACGCCAAGCGACCGTCGTCAGCCGGCGCCCCCCGCAGCGCCGCCACCAGTCCGACGGGCGCGTCGTGCCGCGTCATCGCAGCCCCCGCGCCACACACCCGACTCGCGCAGCCGCGAAGCCGCGACCGCGCAGGGGTCGGGCGGGCCGACCCTGTGTGGGGAGTTGGGGATCCATCTTCGTCGGATGTTACCATCTGGTCGATGTCGACTGCACCCGCCCGTCCCGTCGCGGCCCGGACGGGCCCACCGTCCGAAGCCCCCGCGCCCGAAGCCCCAGACACCGACTGGGTCGTCTCGGCGACCGGCCTCGGCAAGCGCTTCGACATCTACCGCAACGACCGCAACCGTCTCTACGAGTTCTTCGGAAACCGCCGCCACCACACAGCGCACTGGGCTCTCCGAGACGTCAACTTCAAGGTCCAGCGAGGCCGCAGCTTCGGCATCGTCGGCCCCAACGGCGCCGGCAAGAGCACCCTGCTCCGGATCATCGGCGGCATCACGCGGCCCACCGAGGGCATGCTCGAGGTGCGCGCCAGCCTCTCGACCCTCCTCGATCTGGGCCTGGGCTTCCACCGAGAGTTCACGGGCCGAGAGAACATCCACCTGAACTGCAGCCTGCTCGGCATGTCCGAGGCGCTGATCGCCGAGCGGATCCCCGACATCATCGGGTTCGCCGAGCTGGGCGACTTCATCGACCTGCCGGTGCGCACCTACTCGGCCGGCATGAACCTGCGCCTGGGCTTCGCGATCGCCGCGCACACCGACAGCGACGTGTTCTTGGTGGACGAGGTGCTCGCGGTCGGCGACCAGTACTTCCAGCGACGGTGCATCCGGAAGATCGAGGAGTTCTTGGAGCAGGGCCGCACCATCATCCTGGTGAGCCACGATCTGCACTCGGTGCGGAGCCTCTGCGACGAAGCGCTCTGGCTCGACCAGGGCCAGGTGCGGGCCATCGGGCCCGCCCGAGACGTGGTCGATCGCTACCTCGACATCGAGCGGGAGCGAGCGGCGGGGCCCCGCGCCCGGCAGGCGCCGCCGCCTCCGTCGATTCGGGCGGTGCCGCCGCCGGCCGCGGCGGCCCCCCGCTACACCGCCACCGTCGACGACCCGCGCGTTCGATCGGCCGTGCTCGCCGCGTGCGCGGTGCCCGACCCCGCCGCCGTGTGGGCCGAGCCCGCCACCACGGAAGCCTACGACGTGGTCGACGGCGACACCGCCATCGTGCAGGGCTCCGGAGAGATCCGCGTGCGCGGGGTGCAGGTCCTCGACGCCCAGGGCCACCCACGCGACCGGTTCCGGACGGGGGAGGACCTGCTCGTCGCGGTCACCTTCCGCACCGCCGAGCCGGTGGAGCGACCCATCTTCGGGGTCGCGCTCTTTCGGTCCGACGGCGTCTACATCCACGGGCCGAACACCCGCTTCGACCAGGTGCTCGACGGCACCTACCACGGCATCTACACCTTCTTCATCCGCTGGCCAGCGCTCCCGCTGCTCAGCGGCCGCTACCGGATCAGCATCGCGGTCTTCGACAAGTCCCACCTCAAACCGCACGTCTGGCACAACCAGCTCTACGACTTCGAGGTGGTCGCCGAGCAGGAAGACCACGGGGTGGTGCTGCTCGACCACGCCTGGGGGCTCATCACCCACCTCGACGCGACCTCCGGCGACGGCCCGGAGGGCGGGTGAGCCGGGCGCTGCTGGTGGGCCGCGGCCCGCTGCCGGCCGAAGACCAGCGCCACACCGGCTTCGCCCAGCTCCGCACGGCGCACTTCCTGGCCGGCCTCCGAGCAGCCGGACACGCGGTCGACCTGCTGCTCATCGAGCAGGACGAGGCGCCCGGGCTGCTCGACCGGGGTCGCCACCTCGCCCGCGCCGCCGAGGTGGTCGTGTCTGCGGGTCCCCACCGGCCCGGGGCGGTCGCGGTCGCCGTCGCGGGCGACCGCCCGCTGTGGGTGGATGTGCCGGGCGATCCCCTGGCCGAGCTGCAGGCCTTGGCGCGGGCGCCGGGGGCCACCCTCTCGCCCACCCGAATCGCGGCCGCGCAGGCTGCGGCGGTCTCCACGCTGCAGCGGGCCGACGCCCTGTCGGTGATCTCGGAGCGGCAGCGGTACGCCGCGTTGGGCCAGCTGCTGGCCTCAGGCCGCGCGCTGACCGCGC
>JBDQIL010000367.1:0-5330 GCA_040264415.1 Myxococcota bacterium | reverse complement strand
GCCGCGACCCACGCCTGCACGTCGGCGACCAGCGCGGCGAATTCGTCGGCGATGTCGCCGCTGTCGGGTGGAGTCTCAGCCATCGGTGCCTCCGACCGGTTGGGGCGTCAGCCGCCACCCGCGCTCTCTCAGGGCGGCGACCACCGCGAAGACCGGCAGCCCGACCACGTTGGTCCAGTCTCCGTCCACCCGCTCGATGAGCCACGCGCCCCGTCGCTCCACCATGTAGCCACCCGCGCAGCCGGCCGCCTCACCCAGCGCGACGTAGGCCTCGAGCTCTGCGTCAGAGAGATCGGCCCGAAACCGCACCTGCGAGTCGACCGTTCGCTCCTGCTCGCCGCCCGGCCCCAGCAGGCAGAACGCCGTGGTCAACGTGTGCGTGCGGCCTCGAAGCGCCCGCAAGCGCGACAGCCAATCGCGCTCGCCCCGCGGCTTGCCGAACGGCACGCCGTCAAGGTGCGCCACCTGGTCGGCGCCGAGCACGAGCGCGTGCGGGAAGCGTGGGGCCACCGCCTCGGCCTTGGCGCGGGCGCGCGCCGCCGCGAGGTCTACGGGATTGCCCGCCTCGATCGCCTCCTCGTCGACCGCGGGGTCGGCGGGCGTACAGGGGATGCCGGCGTCGTGCAGCAGCTGTAGACGCCAGGGGCTGGTCGATGCGAGCACCAGGGGGGGGGCGGCCATGGGCGCTCCGAGGCTGGCGGCGGCGGCCGCCCTTTGCTACGGTCGCGCGGTAACGGAGCCGGGACCGCCGAGCCATGAGGGCCGCGAAAGCGCGCAGATGGCCACCGACCCCGGGGCGAGCGCCTCCCGTTGCCCATCCCTGTCGCCATCCCTGCACCTCCGTGGATTCCCGAATGACAACCCGCGCGGTCGGTATCGATCTCGGCACGACGTTCTCGGCGATCGCCCACGTCAACCGGCACGGCGTCCCCGAGATCCTCCACAACGCGGAGGGTGACCGGATCACGCCCTCTGTCGTGCTCTTCGACGACGACGAGATCATCGTCGGCAACTACGCCAAGCAGGCGGCGGTCGCGTTCCCCGAGCAGGTCGCCGAGTTCGTGAAGCGGCACATGGGCGATCCGGACTACCGCTTCACTCTCGGCGGCCGAAGCTGGAGCCCCGAGGAGATATCCAGCTACATCATCGGCAAGCTCAAGCACGACGCCGAGCTGCGCCTCGGCCACAAGGTCGATCAGGCGGTCATCACGGTGCCCGCCTACTTCCGTGACCAGCAGCGGCGGGCCACGGTGCGCGCGGGCGAGGCCGCCGGCCTCGAGGTGCTCAAGCTCATCAATGAGCCCACCGCCGCAGCCTTCGCCTACGGCCTCGCCAACGCCGGCAAGGACATGCGCTGCCTGGTCTTCGACCTGGGCGGCGGCACCTTCGACGTCACCGTGGTCGAGATCGAAGGCAACGAGATCAACGCCGTCGCGACCAACGGCGACGCGATGCTCGGCGGCAAAGACTTCGACGACATCCTGGTGCGCTACGCCGCCACCGCCTTCCAAGAGCGTCATGGCGTCGACCCCCTCACCGATCTGGTCGCCACCCACGACCTCCGCCAGAAGTGCGTGAGCGCCAAGCTCAGCCTGTCACGGCGCCCCAAGATCAACCTCTTCTACGACTTCGACGGCCGCATCCTCCGGCTCGAGATCACGCGGGAGCGCTTCGAGGACCTGTCACAAGGGCTGCTCGCCCGCTGCGAGCGCCTCACCCGCGAGGTGCTCGAGGCCGCCAAGATGGGCCCCGGCGACATCGACACGGTGCTCCTGGCCGGCGGCTCCACTCGCATGCCCATGGTGCGCGGCCTCATCCGCGACCTCTTCGGCAAAGACCCCGCCACCGACATCAACCCCGACGAGTGCGTGTCGCTCGGGGCGGCGCTCACGGCGGCGCTCGAGTCGGCCCACCGGGCCGGCGAGAAGCCCCCCGTCGACATCCGCACCCACGACGTCACCAGCCACAGCCTCGGCATGGTCGTCTACCGCGATGGCGCCCTGCACAACAGCCCCATCATCGGCCGCAACAGCCGCATCCCCTGTGAGCGCACCCGCGACGACTACGTCAACACCCACGACGGCCAGGCCACGATGGACCTCTGGCTGGTGCAGGGGGAGGAGCAAGACCCGCTCAAGTGCAACGTGCTCGGGCACTTCGAGTTCTACGGCATCCCGCCGCGCGCCTCCGGCGACACCCGCCTCGCGGTCACCTACCGCTACAACGCGAACGGCATCGTCGAGGTCGAGGCGATGGACCTCACCTCGGGCCAGACCCTGGCCCACCGCCTCGCCGCCGGCCAGGTCACCCTCGATGACATCGCCCGCAACCGGGTGCCCATGCAGATCGCGCTCATCATGGACTGCTCCGGCTCGATGTACGGCACCAACATCGCCGAGGCCCGCAAGGCCGCCACCGCCTTCGTCGAGCACACGCTGCAGCCCAATCGAGAGATCGCCGTCGTCGCGTTCCCGGGCGGGATCAAGTCGCGCCCCACCAACGAGGCCGCCCGCATCCATCAGGCGCTCGCCGCCCTCACCCCCATCGGCTCGACCCCGATGAACCAGGGGCTGATCCAGGCCCGCGACACGCTCCGCGGCAAGGCCGGCGTGCAACGTATCTTCGTCGTCCTGACCGACGGCCACCCCGACGACCCCGACGCCACGGCAGCCGAGGCGCACCGAATCAAGCGCACCGGCGGCCGCATCATCACCATCGGCGTCGGCCGCAAGGTGCGCCGCGACTTCCTGTCGTCGCTGTGCTCGAACGCGTCCGACTACCACCATTGCGATGAGAGCGTGGAACTCGAGGGGACCTTCATCAACCTCGCCACCCAGCTCTCCAGCCCGAAGCTGTAGGAGGCCCCGTTGTCCGACCCCCAGGACTCCCCGGACATCCAAGAGGAACAGGTCTTCAACGGCCTGGCCGACGACGTCGCCGACCTCAAGGACTTCGTGCAGCAGCAGAGCCAACGGGACGAGGTCCAACAGCGGGCCTTCGATCAGCTCTACGAGGAGCTGCGCCAGTACAAGAACGACTTCATCTACCAGGCTGAGAAGCCTCTCCTGCTCGACCTCCTGCTGTTCTACGACAGCCTGAACTGGTTCCAGGAGAGCCTGCTCAACCAGGAGATGAGCGGCGACGTGGTCGCCGACAGCTTCCAGTACCTGGTGGACGAGTTCCTCGAGCTGCTCTACCGCCGCGACGTGCTCCCCATGGAGAGCAGCGAGCGCTTCAGCCGCGAGAACCAGAAGGCCATCAAGGTCGAGTACACCCCCGACGACGCCGAAGACTGGTCCGTCGCGAAGGTGGTGAAGCGCGGCTTCACCCGTGGAGACAAGGTGCTCCGAGCAGAAGAGGTCGTGGTGCGGCGCTTCCGCGCCAACGCCACGCCGGCGGGCGACCGGAGCGGGTCATGAGCGGCGACCTCGTCCTCGGGATCGACCTCGGGACAACCTTCTCAGCCATGGCCGTGGTGGATCGCTTCGGCAAGCCGGTGATCCTCACCAACGCCGACGGACACCCCACCACGCCGTCGGTCGTGCACTTCTACGACCGCGACGCCTGCGTCGTGGGAGAAGAGGCGGTCAAGATGGTTGTGGTCGACCCCGCCAACGTGGCGCGCTTCATCAAGCGCGCCATGGGCGAGCCCGACTTCACCCTCGAGTACTTCGGCCGAGGGTACAGCCCCCAAGAGCTGTCTGCCATCATCCTGAAGAAGATGAAGGAGGACGCCGAAGAGGCCCTGGGCGTCGAGATTCGCGACGCTGTGATCACGGTGCCAGCCTACTTTCAGAGCCCGCAGCGTGAGGCCACCCGCGAGGCTGGCACCATCGCGGGCCTGAACGTCCTCTCCATCATCAACGAGCCCACCGCCGCCGCCATCTCGTACGGGATCGAGCGGCTCGGCGGCCACCGTCGCATCCTCGTCTTCGACCTGGGTGGCGGCACCTTCGACGTCACCGTGATGGAGATCAAGGGCATCTCGTTCCGAACCCTCGCGAGCGACGGCAACGCCGAGCTGGGCGGGAAGGACTGGGACGACCGGCTGCTCAACCACGTCGCCGAGCGCTTCGCGGAGCGCTTCGACCTCGACCCCCGCGATGATCCACAGCCGTACCAGGAGCTCTACGAGCGCTGCTTGTCAGCGAAGCTCGCGCTCTCGACCAAGCCCAAGGCGCTGGTACCGGTCAACTTCCGCGGCCACCGCATGGTGGTGACCGTCACCCGAGACGAGTTCGAGGCCATGACCGCCGATCTGGTGGAGCAGTGCGCCGACACGTGCGAGCTGGTGCTGCGGGACGCCGGCACCACGTGGGGCGGCCTCGACGAGGTGCTGCTGGTGGGCGGCTCGACCCGCATGCCGATGATCCGCGACACCCTCCGCCGCCTCGCCGGCCGGGTCGAGGCCAACGGCGTCAACCCCGAAGAGTGCGTCGCCTTGGGCGCGTCGCTCGCCGGGGTGCTGCGCCACCGCCCCGATCACCCGGCGCTGATGTCGCACCGGCAGGCGCTCGCGCGGCGGGCGCGAGACACATCCGAGGGCCGGGCGCCCCAGGCCCGCTCCGGGGCCCGCCCCGACCCCACGTCACCTGAGCTCCCGGGTCAGGGCGTGATGGGGCCAAACCCCACACCGCCGGCCGATCCGGCGCCTCGCGTCGGGCTCCCGCCGGTGCAGGTCACCGACGCCACGAGCCACCCGCTCGGCATCGTGGTGCTCGACCGCAACCACCAAGAGCGCGTGGTCGCGCTGATCCCCAAGGGCACCGCGGTGCCCTGCGAGAGGAAGGGTCGGTTCGCTTACGCCTACGACAACATGACGGCGGTCCGGGTGGAGGTCACCGAAGGCGTCGGCGCCGATCGAGACGACGTGAAGGTCGTCGGCGAAGTCATCCTCGAAGACCTGCCGCCCCGGCCCAAGGGCACCCCCATCGACGTCGTGTATCGGTACGGCGTCAACCAGATCCTCGAGATCGACATCGTGGACGTTCAGACCCGCCACGTGCGCCGCGCCCGGATGGACCTCAAGGGCGAGCTCGACACCGCAGCCATGGAAGAAGCCAAGAAGAACGTCGCGGCGTTCCGAATCCACTGACGGCCGCAGCGCCTCTGGCCTCATTGCCTCGCCCACCCGGGCGCGCTACGACGCCCAACGCCAGGCCAAGCTGGGCGATCGGCCTCGACCGACCGGGCCGAACCTGGGCACCCACGGCGGCCAGCCAGAGCGCGAGCTGCAAGCCAGCGAGACCGCTGAGCGCCGCATCGGCTTCGCGGCGGGCTCCGACCGGGCCGAGGCCGACGACGAACCCGAGGTGACGAACCCCAACGTC
>JBDQIL010000366.1:0-5332 GCA_040264415.1 Myxococcota bacterium | reverse complement strand
CGCGCTGTCGACGCTGCTGTCGTCGTCGTCTGCGTCGCCGTCGCAGTCTTCGTCGGTGTCGGCCGCGTCGCAGACCTCTTGGGCGGCGGGGTTGACCCCGATGGCGGCGTCGTCGCAGTCGCCGGCGTTGTCCACGTAGCCGCTGGGCTGGTCGCAGCGGTCGAGCGGGCCGGCGGGGTCGCCGTAGCCGTCGCCGTCGCCGTCGACGTGGAAGGTGGCGTAGCCCGCGGGGTCGACGCCGGAGTCGAGGTCGTCGGCGAGGTTGTTGCAGTCTTCGTCGGTGTTGTCGTCGTCACAGATCTCGGCAGCGTCGGGGTTGACCGCGGGGTCGGCGTCGTCGCAGTCTTCTCCGACGGCCGAGGTGCCGGCGGGCTGCTCACAGGCGCGGGCCTCGGAGCCGATCTCGCCGTAGCCGTCGCTGTCGGCGTCGGTGTACCAGGTGGGGGCGTCTACGGCGTCGTCTTCGTCTACGTCGTCGTCACAGTCGTTGTCGACGCCGTCACAGGTCTCGTCGGCGCCGGGGTTGGTGGAGGCCACCGCGTCGTCGCAGTCGGTGTCGTCTGCCACGAAGCCGTCGGGCAGGTCGCAGTCCTGCTCGATGACCGCGGGGTCGCCATAGGTGTCGCCGTCGGCGTCGGCGTACCAGTCGAGGGCCGTGGACAGGTCGACCGAGTCGTCGTCGCCGTTGACCAGCTCGTCGCAGTCTTCATCGACGCCCTCGCGGTCGCAGACCTCCTGGGCGTCGGGGTGGATGTCGGCGTCGACGTCGTCGCAGTCGCGGTCGGTGGAGCCCGCCTCGATGGCGAAGTCCCCCGGGAAGGTGAGCTCGCCCACGTAGGCGCCCGACGCGAAGCCGTCGCGGTCCTGGTCGAAGTCGCTGTTGCCCGCGCAGTCAGCGTCGTAGCCGTCGTACCAGAGGTCGTCGGCCGCCTCGACGCCGGGGTTCACGTCGGCCGCGGCGAGCGCATCGAAGCCGTCGGTGGGCTCGACCGACAGCGTGGGGTCGTTCCAGCAGTCGCCTGAGCCCTCGTGCTGCCCGCTGTCGGGCACGCCGAGCGTCGTGAGGCCCACGTGCTCGTCGAGCTCGACGTAGCCGTCGGCGTCGGGGTCGTAGTCGTCGTCGCCGAGGCAGTCGGCGTCGATCCCGTCGGCCACGAGATCGACCGCGCCGGGGTAGATGTCGCCGCCCGACAGGCCCGAGCCCGCCGGCCCGTCTGGCTGGTCCCAGCAGTCGCCTTCGGCCGGGCTGAAGCCGTCGCCGTCGCCGTCGCGGGGGTCCCAGCGCGTGCCGCACGCGCCGAGAAACAGGGCCAGAGAAGCAGGGAAGGCGAAGGAGGAGCGCATCGATGCCGATCCGGGTCGGGGCCAGCGAACAGGCTAACGTGTGGCCGCCGGGCCGGGCGGTCCGCCGCACTTGACGACCCCGCGGCCGTGGATAGCCAGCGCGGTCGTCGGCCCCCGCGTCGAATCGGATTGGGAGCACGCAGATGATCGAGGTCACCGACCTGTCGCGCCGCTACGGCGACTTCACCGCTGTGGACGGCGTCTCTTTCACCGTTGGTCGCGGCGAGGTGGTGGGCTTCCTCGGCCCCAACGGCGCCGGCAAGTCCACCACCATGCGCATCCTGTGTGGGTGCATCGGCGCCAGCGGGGGCACGGCCCGCGTGGGCGGCGACGACGTGGTGGTCTCCCCCGAGAAGGTGAAGCGCCGCATCGGCTACCTGCCCGAGGTGCCGCCCCTCTATCCGTCGATGACGGTGCGGGACTATGTCGCCTTCGCCGCCCGGATCCGCGGCGTGACCGACCCGGCCTCCGCCGCGGGGCGCGCCCTCGACCGCGTCGGCCTCGGCGACGTCGGCCACCGCATCATCGACCACCTGTCCAAGGGCTACCGGCAGCGGGTGGGGCTGGCCCAGGCGCTGGTGCACGACCCCGAGGTGCTGGTGCTCGACGAGCCCACCAGCGGGCTCGATCCGGCCCAGCGCCGCGAGATCCGCGACCTGCTGCTCGAGCTGGCTGCGGGCGACCGCACCGTCATCCTCTCCACCCACGTGCTCGCCGAGGTCGAGGCGGTGTGCGAGCGGGTGGTCATCATCAACCGGGGGCGCGTGGTCGCGACCGACACCATCGCGGCGCTGGCGGCGGCCAGCCACCATGTGCGGCTGCGGGTGCTCGAGGCCCCCGCGGGCTTCGCCGACGAGCTGGCCGAGATCGACGCCGTGCACGCGGTGCACCCCGAGGCCGACGGCGCGTGGCGGGTCATCGCCGACCGCGACGTGCGGGCCGACGTGGCGCGGGCGGCCATCGCCTACGGGCTGATCGAGCTGGGCGCCGCCCGAAACCTCGAAGACGTCTACCTCGAGCTCACCGCCGGCCCGGGTGTGGCGCGGCGGGGAGGTGCGGCATGAGGGGGGTGCTCGCCATCGCCCGGCGTGAGCTGGAGGGGTACTTCTCCACCCCGCTGGGCTGGATCGTGCTCACCGCCTTCTTGGCGGTGACCGGTTTCTTCTTCGCCTTCGCCCTCTACGAGTTCCAGCAGGTCTCGATCGAGGCCGCCGCGACCCCCTACGGCGGGGCGCCCACGGTCAACGACTGGCTGCTGCCAGGCATCTTCGGCAACTGGGCCATCATCCTGCTGCTCATCGCGCCGGCCGTCACCATGCGGCTGTTCAGCGAAGACCTGCGGCAGCGGTCCTTCGAGCTCTTGCTGAGCTCGCCCCTGTCGAGCGGTCAGATCGTCGCCGGCAAGTTCTTGGGGGTGGCCGGCTTCCTGACCGTGCTGTTCGCCACCACGCTGTACCAGGTGGCTGCGCTCTACGGCCTGGGCAGCCCGGATCCCGGCATCATCGCCACCAGCTACGCCGGCATGTTCGCCATGGCGCTCACCTTCGCCGCGGTGGGCCTGCTCGCCTCGTCGCTCACCGACAACCAGCTCGTGGCCTTCATGGTCTCGTTCGCGGCGCTGCTGCTGCTGTTCGTGATGGGCTGGTTCGAGGGGGAGGACGGGGTGCAGGGCGCGCTGGGCGCGCTGTCGATGCTCAGCCACGTCGAGGCCCTGCTCAAGGGCCTGCTGCACCTCGAAGACGCGGTGTACTTCCTGTCGTTCGTGGCGCTGCTCCTCTTCGCGACCCAGCAGCGCATCGAGAGCTTCCGGTGGGCCAGCGGCTTCGGCGGCGCCAGCCGCACGGTCGCCGACGCGGCCATCGACATCGCAGCCGGGGTGGGCCTGCTGGTCCTCATCTCGAAGGGCGTCCGGCTGGCCGTCCAAGGCAGCGACGGCGTCACCGATGGCGCCGGCAACCGGGTGTGGCTGGCGCTGGTCGTGCTGGGCGCCGTGGCCATGGGCGCGTGGGCCTGGCGCAACCGCGCGTCACTCGCCCAGGGGCTCGAAGCCCGCGGCACCCGCCTGCTGGCGGGGTCGCTGGCGCTGGTGTCGCTCGCGACCGGCGTGACGATCGCCGCGAACATCCTCGCGGCTCGCTACGACCAGCGCTGGGACCTCACGGTCAGCCAGCGCTACGCGCTGTCGCCCCAGACCTCGTCCGCGCTGGCCGCCCTCGACCAGCCGGTCGAGCTGCTCGCCTTCTTCCAGCGCGGAAGCATCGACGCGGTCGAGCTGCGCACGCTGCTCGATGGCTACACCGAGCAGGGGTCGATGCTGACCGTCCGCTTCGTCGATCCGGTGGAGGATCCGCTGCTGGCCCGGGAGCACGAGGTCACCCACGGCTACGGCACGCTGGTGCTGTCGAAGGGGGACGCGACCCAGCGGCTCACCGACGGCTTCGATGAAGAGGCCATCACCAACGCCCTGTTGCGGCTGTCCGCCGACCGGCGCCACACGGTCTGCATGACCACTGGCCACCAGGAGCTCGATCCCGCCGACACGAGCACCACCGTGGGCTTGGGCCTCGTCACCGGCAAGCTGTCGGCGCTCAACTACGACCTCCAGCCCGTGGCGCTGGCCCGCGAGGGCGGGGTCCCGGCGGCATGCGACGTGGTCATCGTGGCTGGGCCCCAGAGCGAGCTGCTGGCGGCCGAGCGCGAGCAGCTCGCCGCCTTCGTGGTGGGTGGCGGGCAGCTGCTGGTGCTGCTCGACCCGGTGCACGCCCCCGAGACGGCCAGCGACCTGGCCCGCTACGGGGTGGCGGTGGGTGACGACCTCGTGCTCGAGCAGAACCCCAGCTACCAAGTGGCCGGCGGCGACATCTCGTATGTCTTCCTCGACCCGCAGAGCCTCGCCCCGCACCCCATCACCGCGCCGGTCGACGGCGGCCTGCTGCTCCGCATCGCGCGCTCGGTGGCGGCGCTCGACGGGGCGCCGGGGGTGCAGGCGGTCGAGCTGGCCCAGACCACCACCTATGGCTGGGCCGAGGCCGACTACACCGTCATCCAGGAGATCGCGCCCACGCCCGGGCGCGATCGACTGGGCCCGGTGCCCCTGATGGTGGCGGCGGAGGTCACGGATCCAGCCGCCCTCTGGGTGGGCGCGACCGCGCTCGGGGCCGGCGGGCCGGCGCTGCCGGGTGTGGTCCCGGCCGCGCCCGACGCTCCCCCCCCGGCCTTCGACGGTCCCCGGGCGCCCGGGGGCCGCGTGGTGGTCATCGGCGACACCGACTTCGCCTCGAACGAGCTGGTGGACCAGCTGCAGAACGCCGACCTCTTCTTGAACACGGTGGCCTGGCTCGTGGGCGAGGACGCCCAGGTCAGCATCCGCAAGAGCGAGGCCAGCCGAGGCAGCCTCGACATGTCCGCGCTGCAGTTCCTGGTGGTGGCGCTGGTGTCGCTGCTGTTCGTGCCGGGCGGCGCGTTGGTGGCGGCGGTGAGCACCTGGCGCCGGCGGTCTGGGCGGTAGCGGGGCCGGGGCGCCGTGGGTCTACCAATTGCGCGCGCCCCGCTCGGAGCTCCGAGCGGGGCGCGGCCGGTGGGCCTGAGGGTTGCTCAGGCGAGGACCTTCTGCAGCTTGGTGGCGTGCGCCAGGTTCGAGATCTTGAGCTTGCCCATCATGACCATCGACACGGCCTTGCCGGGGTTGTCGAGGATCTGCTCCCAGGTGGCCTCGTCGGTGGTCAGGGTGCAGTCGGAGCCGTCGGTGGCGCCTTCGGTCACGCCCGCGCCCTCTTTGAGGTCGAGCGACCAGGTGCCGGCGCCCTTGATGTCGAAGACGAAGATGGCGTTGATGTCCTTGGCCAGGTCCGGGTTCTTCTCGATCTTGCTGGGGAGGTAGCTGCTGAAGAACTCGTTGGTCTTGATCATGGAGGGCTCCGGCTGGTGGTTTGGGGACGAAAAGGCGGTCTATCTATGCCCGCATTGGGGGCCGGGCAAGCGCCGGGGT
>JBDQIL010000365.1:0-5349 GCA_040264415.1 Myxococcota bacterium | reverse complement strand
GAGAAGCCCTCCCCCCGTCCCCATGGTGGGCGCCAACCTCGCCGGCCTCTCCTTCGGGCAGGACGGCCTGGGCGACGCCGGCCTCACGGGCGGCGCCGACGCGCTCCTGGGCGACACCGACAATGTCGTGATGACCGAAGACTCGGTGGACGAGCCGCCCCGCGCGCTGCAGCAGACCGCCCCGGTCTACCCAGAGCGCGCCCGCAAGAAGGGCGTCACCGGACGCGTGGTGCTCAGCCTGCTCATCGACGCCGGGGGCTCCGTCCAGGACGTGCGGGTCACCGAGAGTCAACCCGCGGGCGTCTTCGACGAGGCGGCCGTGAGCGCGGTACAGACCTGGCGCTTCCAGCCGGCGATGTACGAGGGGCGCCCCGTGTCGATCCGGGTGACGCTGCCGCTGCGCTTCGGGTTTGACGGATGAGCCGCCACCCGCTCCTCCTCTGCGCGCTGTGGGTGGGCCTCACCACGCTCACGGCCACCAGCCTGCCCGGATGGTCTGCGCCCGCACCGCCCGCGGCCGAAGACCCCCTCGACCTGGCGGCGCTGCTGATCGGGGACGGAAACCTCGACCGCGCCGCCGCGGTGGGGTCGGCGGGCCGCCTCTGGACCCTGCGCGGCCTGGTGGCGCTGCGAACCGCCGCCTACGCCGACGCGGCCGACGCGCTGGGCCGGGCGATCGACCTCTCTCCGCCGCCCCTCGATCCCCACATCTACCTCTCTGTGTCGCGGGCGCGCGTGCTGTCGGGCGACCCCGCCGGCGCCCTCGACGCGCTCCGCATCGGGGGCACCGGCCTCGACGCCTGGCCCGCCCGATTCTTGGTCGAGGCCCGCGCGCACCGCGACCTCGGCCAGCCGCCGGCCGCATGGGCGGCCCTCGAGGCCGGGGCCGCCGCCTTCCCGCAAGACCCCGACTTCCAGCGCCAACAAGTGCTCCTGCTGGTCGAGATGGGGCTCACGCGGGAGGCCGGACGGCGCGCGAGCGCGCTGCTGGAGCGCGGCCAGACCACCGCCGCCGACGCCCTGACCGTCGCCGAGGCCCTCCGGCAGGCCGGCGCCATCGACCGCGCCATGGTGCTCTTGGAGGAGGCGCGCCTGCGGTACCCCGACGAGCCCCGCCTCGACGTGCGGCTGGCGGCGGTCAGCGTCGACGCCGGCCGACCCCTCGCCGCCGCCCGTCTGCTCCAGCGAGCCGCGGCCCGCGACCCGTCGATGGCCGACGAGGCGGCCGAGCTGTTCCGCCGCGCCGGCCAGCTCGAGGCGGCGCTCATGATGAACGCCCAGGTGCTCGACCCCACCGAGAAGGCCCGCCAACGCTTCGGCCTCCTCCTGGACGCCGGGAGCTTCGATCGCGCCGTCGCCCTGCAAGACCGCCTGTCGCGCCTGGGGCTGCTCACCGACGACCGGGTGCGCTACGGCTTGGCCTACGCGTGGGCCGAGGTGGGCGACCTCGAGCGCGCCGGCGCCCTGCTCAGCGGGATCTCCGACCCGGAGGTCTTCCGGCAGGCCACCGAGCTCCGGCGCGTACTGCAGGCCGGCGACCCGTGAGCCTCCTCTTGCTCAGCCTCCTCGCTAGCCCCCTGGCGCTGGCCCAGGCCCCCGCGCCTGCCGAGGCCGCCGAGGCCACCGAGGCCGCCCACGCGGGGCTCGCCGGGGTCGTCTTCGACGGCGAGACCGGCCTGCCGCTCGCGCAGGCCGACGTCCGGTCCGGGGTCGCCACCGCCCGCACCGACAGCAGGAAGGCCCCGCTGGCGTCGGTGCGCCCCGGCAGCGCCACGCTCTCGGTGTCGACCACCACCGGCCACGCCGGCGAGATCACCGACATCCCCTCGTTCGCCGGCGAAGTGGCTGAGGTGCTCCTCACCGTCTATCGAGACGGCCGCCCCGCCACCGCCACCATCGAAGCCGCCGCCGGCCCCCGCGCCACCCAGCCGTCAGACGACGCCTTGGGCCCGCTGACTGGGATCGTGGTCGATGAGGCGGGGGCGCCGCTGAGCGGCGCGCGGGTCTACGTGCGCGGGTCGGCAGCCGAGGCCCGCACCGGCCCCGACGGCTCCTTCCACCTCGAGGTCCCCGTGGGCGCGCGGGATCTCAGCGTCCTCCGCAGCGGCTACGTCGCCCGCACCGTGGAAGGCGTGGCGGTGGCCGCGACCGGCGGGCCGCCCCTCCGCATCGAGATGGTCGAGGCCGGCATGGCGCTCGCCGAGTTTCGCGTCTCGGTGCCTCGAATCGAGGGCGGCGAGGCCACGCTGCTGGCCGAGCGACAGGACGCCACCGAGGTGGTCGACAGCCTCTCAGCCGAGCAGATGACCCGGCGGGGCGACAGCAGCGCCGCGAGCGCGCTGCAGCGCGTCACCGGGCTGACCCTCGTGGGCGGTCGCTATGTCTACGTGCGCGGGCTGGGTGAGCGCTACTCGGCGAGCCTCTTCAACGGCAGCACCCTGCCCAGCCCGGAGCCGGGCCGACGCGTGGTGCCCCTCGACCTCTTCCCCACCGCGATGCTCGAGAGCGTCGTCATCCAGAAGACCTACTCGCCGTCGATGCCCGGAGAGTTCGGCGGCGGCGTGGTGCGGCTGCGCACCCGCGGGGTGCCCGAGCAGCCGCTGCTCAAGGTCAGCCTCACCGGCACGTACCAAAACGGGACCACCGGTGTGACGGGGCTGGGCGTCGACCGGGGGCCCACCGACTGGCTCGGCGTCGGCGCGGCCGCGCGCGCGCTTCCCGAGGACCTGGCCCGCGCCACCGCCGACACGCCGCTCCAGCTTCGGTCGAACCTGCCCGGCTCGCAGGGCTTCACCGCAGAAGAGCTGGAGACCCTGGGCGAAGCCTTCCCGAACCGGTGGGGGCTCGAGCCGGTCACCGCCCGCCCCGACGTGACCGCCTCGGTGGTGGGCGGCCGGGGCTGGGACGTCGGCGAGGACAGCCGGATCGGGTTCATCGCAGGCTCGACCTACCGCAACGGCTGGCAGCAACTCACCTACACCTCCACCACCTACAACCTCGACGGCACCACGCTGAGCCCGCAGAACGACTACGTCTTCGACGAGACGACCAACGCCGTGGGCCTGTCTGGGATCGTGCACCTCGCCGCCGAGCTGGGCTCCGACCACACCCTGGCGCTCACCACCACCCTCACCCGCGACAGCGAGAGCACCGCGCTCGAGGGCTACGGCACCGAACAGGACATCGGCACCGACACCCGCCGCCAGCGCGAACAGTGGGTGGAGCGCCAGCTCTTCGTCCAGCAAGCCGCAGGCGAGCACGCGCTGCCCGAGGTCGGCGGCCTCGAGATCGAGTGGCGGGGGGCCCTGTCCTACGCGTCGCGGCTCGAGCCCGACCGGCGCGACATCCTCATGCAGCCCGTGAGCGGCGGCGACGGCTGGTACCTGCGCTATCAGGGCGGCGGGCACGGCGTGTTCTTCAGCGAGCTGGCCGACCGGGTGCTCGACGGCGGGCTCGACCTGCGCAAGCCCTGGGGAGACGCCGGCCCCGACCCGACCGGCTGGCGCGGCGCAGCCACCGTGGGCGTCCAGGGGGTTGACCGGACGCGCAGCGTCGACGTTCGACGGTTCCGCTACGACATCCTCGGCGGGGGCGACTCCACCGACTGGCTCAATGGGGAGCCCGAAGACATCTTCACCGACGAGAACATCTCGAACGAGCGGCTGCGGGTGGCCGAGGGCACCCTGTCCACCGACAACTACGCGGCCACCCACGACATCCGAGGCCTCTACGCCCAGGCCGAGGCCACTGCGCCGTGGGGGACGGGCCTCGTGGCGGGGGCACGGGTGGAGCGCTCGGTGCAGGAGGCCCGCACCTTCCAGCTGTTCAGCGACGACAGCGACCCGGTCATCGGCCGTCTGGCCACCACCGATCTGCTGCCCGCCGCCACCCTCACCCAGCCGCTCACCCGCGCCGAGGTCGAGCGACCCATGCAGCTCCGGCTCGGCTACGGGCGGACCCTGAATCGCCCGGACCTGCGGGAGCTCTCGCCGTCCACCTACTACGACCCGCGCACGCTCCGAGAGACCGTCGGCAACCCCGACCTCCAGCGCGCCGTCATCGACAACCTCGACGCCCGGTGGGAGTGGTACCTGTCCAGCGACGAGTCGCTGTCGGTGGCGGTCTTCGGCAAGCGCTTCACCGACCCCATCGAGCTGGTGGTCGAGGTGGGCGCGGCGGGGCGGGTGACCGCCGCGAACGCCAGCAGCGCCACCAACAACGGCGTCGAGTTCGACCTGCGGAAGTCCCTCGGGTCTGGAGGCGGGAGCTGGCTGGACGGGATCTACCTGGGGGCCAACGCCGCGCTGATTCGCTCCCGGGTCGACCTGGGCAGCGTCGGTGGCTCGGCCACCAGCAAGGAGCGCCCCCTGCAAGGTCAGTCGCCCTGGGTGACCAACCTCGCGCTGTCCTGGGAGGGGCTCGACTCACCGGTGACGGGCTCGCTGCTCTACAACGTCGCAGGCCCCCGCATCACCCAGGTCGGGGTGAACGGCATCCCCGACCAGATCGCCCAGCCGGTCCACCGGCTCGACGCGGTGGTCGGGTGGGCGTTCGCGCCGGGGTGGGCGGTACGGGCCACGGGCCGCAACCTCCTCGACAGCCCGCGCACCGAGACGGTCGGCGAGGCCGTCGCGCTGACCTTCCGCGAGGGCTGGCGCGCGGGCCTGGGCGTGACCTGGGAGCCCGCGCCACGCGACGGTCAGGTGACAACCGCCCGCTGAATTCGGCTTTCTTGTGGCCCCGCACGACAAGCCGGCCTTAGGGGGTTGGCGTTGATGCACCGAACGCGCGGCCGCCCTGCGGCCAAACCGACGATGAGCCAACCGTCGCACCGTTTGGATTGCAGACGAGAATCGCGCAAGCCCACCTCGGGCTCGCTGGGACTGCAGGCCCCTACCTGCAACTCTGCTTGGTTCGCCCAACCGAAACGTGGCGCACCGAGCTCATCATGAACGAGATACTAAAATGGGCAACAAGCTCTTTGTCGGTGGCCTCTCTTGGGACACCAACGACAACTCCCTCCGTGACGCATTCGCCAAGCATGGCAACGTCGTGGAAGCCAAGGTCATCCTCGAGCGCGACACCGGCCGCAGCCGCGGTTTCGGCTTCGTGACCATGGGTGACGACTCCGAGGCCAACGCAGCCCAGCAGGCCCTCGACGGCCAGGAGCTCGACGGTCGCTCCATCCGGGTCAACGAGGCTCAGGAGCGCTCCCGCGGTGGCGGCGGCGGCGGCGGCGGTGGTTACCGCGGCGGCGGCGGCGGTGGCCGCGACAACAGCCGTGGCGGCTGGTAGTTCCAGCTCCGCGCATGGGCCAATCGGCCCGTGAACCAGGGCCCCGGCTTCGCT
>JBDQIL010000364.1:0-5355 GCA_040264415.1 Myxococcota bacterium | reverse complement strand
AGGGGGAGCTGCGCGGTGGCAGCAACGGTCGGGGCCGGCTCTGGGGGGACCATGGGAACTCCGGTCTTGACGTGGCAAGAGCAAGCCGGAAATTCGCATCAAGGAAGGGAGTTGTCCACCCCACTTTTCACAGGTGGTGGGTTCCACAGATCCCGTAGGCATGGGGATCTTCGATGATTGTATCGTGTAGGACCGCGATGACCTGTGGACAAGTCAAGTGTTCCACACAGCTTCGTTTTCCACAGGGCTGTGGAGAAGCTCTGAGGCGGTGCGCGGGGCGGCGCGGCGGTCAGCCGTGGTCGTGAACGTGGCTGTGATGGGGATCGTGGCCGTCTTCTGGGGGCGCTGGCGGTGGCGGGAGGGGATCCCCTCCGCCGAGGCCTGCCCGCCCGCAGCCCGGGCCTGACTCGACCTGGATGGTGCTGTTGCGTACGTCGAAGCGCTGGTCGAGGAGCGCGTTCGCGTCGCGGGTGAGCGCGACTGCGTCAGCCCCGTCGTGGGCCACGAGGTGCGCCGAGACGACCGGCTGTCGGCCGTCGATCGACCAGATGTGCAGCGCGTGGACGTCGTCCACCGCGTCGAGGGCCAGCAGCGACGCGCGCACCGCGTCGACCTCCATGCCCGGCGGAGCGAACTGCAGGAGCACGCACGAGGTCTCCCAGAGCAGGCGCCCGGTGCTCCACGCCACGATGACGGCCACCACCAGGCTCGCGACGGCGTCGGCGGCGGGGATGCCGGCCATCAGGAAGCCGGCCGCCGCGATGGCCGCCACCGACCCCAGCGCGTCTCCCAGCATGTGCAGCAGCGCGCCCCGAATGTTGAGGTTGTCGCGGTCGGCCCGGTACAGCGCGAGCGCGCTCCCGAGGTTCACCGCCAGCCCGACCACCCCGATGATCAGCACGGGCGCGCCTGCGATCTCGGGGGCCCCCGTCGCCAAGCGCCCGATGGCCTCGACCACGATCAGGACGACCACCGCCACCATGGTCACGCCGTTGATGAGGGCGCCCATGACCTCGGCCCGGCGCATCCCGAAGGTCTGCTGCGGTGAGGCGGGCCGGGCTGCCAGCCACGCCGCAGCCAGCGCGAGCGCGATCGCGCCCACGTCGCCGAGCATGTGTCCGGCGTCGGAGAGGACGGCGAGTGAGCCGGTCCAGAGCCCCACCGCCAGCTCGACCACCAACAAGACCACGTTCAACGCGAGCACTCGCCAGAGCACCGGTCGGGTGTCGGGCGTCGCGGGGGCGTGGCTGTGGCTGTGGCTGTGGTCGTGAGCCATGGGAACCCGGGGGAGGTTTGGGACTATCCCACCCGCTCTGCTCGTGTCTCCCGGGCGCCCATCCCTCTGGATCGCCCTCGCGCCTGACAAAGAAGACATTCGGCGACAGGAGCATATGTGTAATGGAAAGCGCGACAATGACGGTATCTGTGAGGGATCCCCCGCAGAATATGTCTGCTCTGTCGTGACGGAGGGTCCGCGTCTGGGTATGCCTTGAACATGGGAAACATCCTGGGGAGGATGAAGCCCTCGGAGGCGGGCAGGACGGGGAGGTCTTGCCCGCCTCACCCGTTCGCTGGGTGCCGGATGTCGGAGCGACGGAACCGGCGGGATAGCTCTGGGGTCGGACGGAGACACCATGCCGACCCTCCCCTTGTTGTTCAGCGCGATGATGGCCACGGCCCACGCAGCGTGGGCGCCCCCGGCCCCGGCGCGACTCGCCTACTCTGACGCCCTGGTCGCGCTGGGTACGGGCCAGATCGAGGTGGCTGAGGCGGGCTTCAGGGCGCTGGCCTCTCGCCACCCCGACTGTGGGATGTGTCAGCAGGGGTTGGGTGTGGCCCAGCTCCGACTGGGGCGAATCGACGACGCGCGGGCCACGCTCGAGGCCGCCGTGCGGGCGTGGCCCGAGCAGCCCGAGCCGTGGGCCTCATTGGCGGCGGCGGCCTTCGCTGCACAGGACTTCGAGCGCGCGCGCGCCGCGGCCGCCGCGGGGGTCGAGGCCGACCCGGGCTCGCTCGAGGCACAGGCCGCGCTTCAGCAGAGCCTCCTTCGAATCGGTGACCTCGAGGCCGCCGCAGCGGCGCTCGAGGTCGCCCGGCCCGAGCTCCCCGCGCCGGTGGCGGCCTGCCTCTCGGTGCAGCTCGACCAAGAGCGGGGCCGCACGCCCCCGGCCGACCAGCTCGCGGCCTGCCGGCGCGCCGGGACGAGTGATCTGGTGGCCGGCGCGCTGAGCCGATCGGGCCGCGACAGCAGCCAAGTGGGCGCTCTCGCAGCGCGCATGGGCATGGATCCGGTGGTGCTGGTGGCCCAGGCCCTCGATCGGTCGGCTGAGGGTGACACCGCTGCGGCCCTGACGCTCCTCGACGGCGCCCTCGAGGGGTGGCCGCACCGGGCTGACGCCCGCGCGCTGCGCGCCCAGCTCCGCCGGCAGGCCGGAGACGCCGCGGGCGCCCGCGCCGATCTCGAGGCGCTCCTCGACGCGGACACGTGGGTGGACGTCCACCGCACCGGCGCCACCAGCGGCATCCTGCGGCGCAGCGACGCGGAGCGGCTCGCGGCCACCGTCTCGGAGGCGGGCGCGCTGCTGGTGGATCTGTTGCGGGAGGAGGGCGCCCTCGACGCCGCGGAGGCCCGCCTCGAGCGGGCCGAGGTGAGGGGTCCCCACCCGGCGCTGTCGGCGGCCGCTGCGCGGCTGCACGCCACCCGCGGAGAGCCGGTTCGGGCCTGGCAGGCCATCTCCACCGGCCTCGAGCGCTTCCCCGATGATCCGCGGCCCGTCGCGGCCGCTGGCGCGGTGGCCCTCCTCGATCCGGCGGGCCTGCCCGACGCGGTGCGGTCGATGCTGGCCGCGTCACCCGACTGGCGCGACCGCTTGAACCTCGCCCTGGCCCTGCGTCGAAGAGGCGAGCCCGCGGCCTGTCTCGAGGCGCTCGATGGCGTGTTGGTGGAGGACGCCGACGGACAGCGTCGTGTGTCCGCCGCGCGCTACGCCTGCGCGGTCGAAGCCGGCGACGCCCCGCGCGCCGACGCCGCCGCGGTCCGGGCCGGCCCCGCGTCGCCGGTGCTGCGCTACAACCACGCCCTGCTGCACTTCAACGCGGGCGACTACGCGGCCGCGCTGGCAGCGCTGGGCGACCTCCCCGAGCAGCTTGTGGGCGATCCCTCTGGCGCCTCCCCTGCGGTGGGTGGCGCCGTGGTGGGCATGGCGGTCCGAGCGCGCGCGCAGACCGACGACCTCGACGGCGCGGTCGGCCTCGCGCCCGCCGCCCGCCCAGAGGACCGCCTGTGGCTCGCCGAGCGCTTGGCCGATCGGGGTGAGCCGGCGCGGGCTGGGGCGGTGCTGCCCGAGGCGTGCGAGGGGTGGGGCGAGGCCCTCGACGGGCGGTGCGCGGTGCTACGCGCTCGGATCGGCGGGCGATAGCCCGCGCCACGCACCGCGCCGAAAGATGGCGGCCAGCCAGACCACGCGCACCGCCCAGTCGAGGGTGGTGCCGAGCCAGATGCCCAGCAGGCCGAAGTCGAGCTCCACCGCCAACACCCAGCAAGCGGTCAGTCGGACCAGCACCGGGCCCACGAGGGCGACGCGCATGGGGCTGTGGGTGTCGCCGGCGCCCCGCAGCCCGCCCGCCAGCGCGTCGGCGATGGCCATGAGCGGCTGCGCGACGGCGGCGACCCGCAGGCAGCGCGCGCCCAACGCGACCACGTCCGGGTCGGTGCTGAACAGCCCCACCAGGAGCTCGGGGAAGACCAGAAAGACCACGCTGACCGCGCCCAGGGCCCCGCCCCCGATGCCCGCCGACAGCCAGCCGCAGGCCGCCGCGTCGTCGGGGCGCCTCGCGCCAAGCTTCTGGGCGACGAGCGCACCAGAGGCCACGCCAAAGCCGGAGGCCGCGATGAAGCCGAGCGACTCGATGGCGATGAGGCTCTGGTTGGCCGCCGTCGCGGCCGGGCCCAGGCGGCCCACGATCGCGGCGAAGGCGAGGAAGCCGGCGTGGAAGATGAGCTTCTCGCCGAAGGCAGGCCCGGCGATGCGGAGTACGGGCGCCATCCGCTCGCGGAGGCGGGCCAGACCCGCCCAGGCGTCAGTGGCGGGCGTGCGCTCGAGGATCAACCCGCCGAGGGTGAGCCCCTGCACGAGGAAAGCGGCGGCTGTGCCCAGCGCCGCGCCCCGCACCCCCAGCTCGGGCGCGCCGCCCAATCCGAAGAGCAGCACCGCGGACACCACCAGGTTCACGGCGCCAGCGAGCGCCCCCACCCGCATGGGCGTGCGGGTGTCGCCTGCCGCCTGCAGGGCGACGGTGGCCGCCTGCGCGAAGAAGACCAGCGGCGAGGCCGTGAAGACGATCCGCATGTAGCCAACCGCTGGCGCGTGGATCGCCGACTCGGCCGCGCCGACCATGGCCGTGGCGATGGCTGGCGCGGCCAGCCAGCCAGCGGCGCCGACCAGGGCGCCGATGGCCGCGGCGAAGGCCAGGGTCGCGACGGTGGTGCGGCGAGCGGACCCGTCGTCGCCGGCCCCGACCGACCGGCCGACCACCGCGAGCGTACCGGCCGAGAAGGCGCCGAAGACCGAGTGCATCGACCAGAGCACCGGACCGCTGACCTGCATCGAGCCCAACGCCACCGCGTCGTAGCGACCCAACATGAGGCGATCGGTGAAGAAGACGGCGGTGCTCACCAGCCCGGCCACGATGGCGGGCCACGCGAGAGCCACCACCTCGCGGGAGAGCAGGCGCAGGTCAGCGACGGTCGGCGCGGCGAGGCTCACCCGGCGGGTCTACCGTGCCTTCGTCTGTGGGGCGCCTCGGAATTTCTTCGTTTTCATGGCGCTCGGGCATTCTGAGGCATACGGCCAAAAGGCCGGGGGGCGGTCGTCTTGATCTGCTTTCCGGCCTGATGCGCGCCATCCCGGCCGCACGGCATCGCAGGCGAATCCTGCCTGCAAGCATCGGTGCATCGCCCGCACGCAAGATTTCGGGCCGGCACCACGAAAGACCGAGAATGAGAATGAGCAAGAAGCTGTTTGTGGGCGGTCTCGCCTGGGCGACGGACGACGACGGCCTGCGCGCCGCCTTCGAGAAGTTTGGTGAGATCTCGTACTGCCGGGTGATCACGGATCGCGACACCGGCCGCTCGCGGGGCTTCGGCTTCGTCGAGTTCGAAGACGGTGCCGCGGCCGAAGAGGCCGTCAACCAGATGAATGATGCCGAGCTCGACGGCCGCACCATCCGCGTCAACGAATCCAAACCCCGCGGCGAGGGACCCGCGGACATCGCCCGCGGCGCCGCCGGCGGAGGAGCGCGGGGGCTGGGCCCCGGGGGGTTCGGCACCTTCAACCCCCAGGGGCGGGAGGAGGT
>JBDQIL010000363.1:0-5357 GCA_040264415.1 Myxococcota bacterium | reverse complement strand
TCCGGGCGCCGTGGCGGCGCTCCTCGACGCCGGCGCCCGGATCGATGCCACCACCCTCGACGGCCTCACTGCGCTGATGATCGCGGCGGGGAGCGGGCACCGGGGGGCCACGCGCAGGCTCCTCGACGCCGGCGCTGACCCCGACACCCGCAGCCGCGCCGGACGCAGCGCCCTGGAGAGCGCACTGCAGACCTCCCACCTCGCGGTGGCCCGGGCGCTGATCGACGCGGGAGCCACCCTCACGCAGGGCGCGGTGGTGTTGTGGGTGCGCGCCCTCGCCGCGCAAGAGGGCCGGCGCTGCCGCCTGGTCTCCGAGCCCGATCCCGCCGCTGGCTGGACCTGGGCCATCGACGCTCCCCTCACCCTCGGCCTCGAAGACGAAGCCCGCATGGGGCCTGCCCTGACGTCGGTGGACCGGGTGGGCCCCCGCGTGCGCGGCCTCACGCTCTCCCGCACGGTCCGGGTGGCGGCCCGGCCCGCTGCGTTCACGCCCGAGGAGCCCGGTGAGGGCCTGCCGTCGGGCCGATGGCGGCTGCGAAGTGGTTGGACCGAGGCTGCGCAGGCCGTCCTGCACGGCGAGGCCCCCCCCGACCAGCCTGACCCCCACGGCTTGCTGCCCACCTGGCAGGCGCTGCAGCACCCCGCGCCCGACGCCCTGCGCGCGCTGCTCGACGCCGGCGCCGACCCCGACGCCATCCCGCTGCAGGGCCGCATGCGCGGGGCGAGCCTGCTCCTCAACGCGGCGCATCAGGGGCGCGCTGCCTGCGTGCAGGTGCTCCTCGACGCGGGCGCCGCGGTCGATCTTCCGTCCAGCGCGGGCTGGACGGCCCTCATGGCGGCCGCAGGCGGAGGCCACGCGGCCATCGTGCGCGCGCTCATCGCGGCCGGGGCCCAGCTCGACCGCCGCAACGCCCAGGGCCAGCGGGCCATCGCGGTGGCCCAGGCCCGCGGTCACGCCGACGCCGCGCGCGCGCTCCTCATCGCGCAGAACACCCCCAAACGCGCCGACGCGCCCGACCCCGAGGGGTGAGCGCGCCGGAGTGACAGGCAGCGTCGAGCCGTCTCAGGCCGCAGCGCCGTCCTGCACCGTGAACCGGGACTCGTCGAGGTTGACCGTGGCGCCGGAGCCGCGGCCGGCGTGCTGCCGCGCCCAGTTCTCCACCAGCTCGACGCAGGCCGAGTCGAGGTAGTGCAGGTGGTCGGTGTCCATGTGCACGATGATGCCGTCGGGCACCGACTCGAGCTGCTCGGCGATGCGGGGCAGGCTCGCAAACGAGGCCACGCCGGTCAGGGTGAGGTCGAGGCTGCCGTCGGGGCGCTCGGCGAGGTTGATCTTGACCTCGGCGAGCTGAATGAGCAGGCGCAGCATGGCGAGGCCCAGGCCGATCAAGATGCCGGTGAGCAGGTCGGTCGCGACCACGCCGGCGACCGTCGCGATGAAGATGGCGACCTCGCTGCGACCGTGGCGGGCGAGCTCTCGCATGGCCATGGGGTTCATCAGCTTCCAGCCCGTAAAGACCAGCACCGCCGCGAGGCTGGAGGTGGGGATGAGCTCGAGCACGAAGGGCGCGAGGGCCACCAGGCCCAGCAGCCAGGCCCCGTGCATCACCGCCGCCCAGCGGGTCTTGCCGCCCGCCTCGACGTTGGCCGAGGACCGCACGATGACGCCGGTGATGGGCAGCGCGCCGACCAGCCCGGCGACCGTGTTGCCCACGCCCTGCGCGAGCAGCTCGCGGTCGTAGTGGGTGCGCTTGCCGTCGTGGAGCTGGTCTACGGCCGTGGCGCACAGCAGCGACTCGGCGCTCGCGATGGCGGCCAACGCGAAGGCCGCGCCGATGAGCTCGCCGTTGAGCGACTGGAAGCTCTCGAGCGTGGGGAACCGCAGCGTGGCCACGAGGTCGGCCGGCACGCTGACAAAGGAGATGGGCATGGAGAAGGCCGCCGCGATGCCGGTGCCCACGACCACGCCCATCAGCGGGCCCGGGATGGGGGCGACCGCCTTGAAGGCCTTCGTCTTGCGGAGCTTGTTCCAGACCACGATGGTCGCGATGGTGAGCACGCCGACCAGCGCGGCGAGGTGGTGGCTGTTGCCGTCCATGGGGACCAGCCCCTTCCAGATGGCCTCGGGGATGCTCAGCAGGTTCGCCACCCCGCCCTTGCGGGGGGAGTCGTCCACCATCACGTGGAACTGACTGGCGAAGATGAGCACGCCGATGCCGGCGAGCATGCCCCGGATGACCGCCGGCGGGACCGCGCGGAACCAGCGCCCGACCCGGCCCACCGACGCCAGGATCTGGATGATGCCGCCCAGCAGCACCACGATCCCGAGCGTCTCGAGGCCGTGCTTGTTGACGAGGTCCCACACCACGACCGCGAGCCCGGCCGCCGGGCCGCTCACCTGCAGCGGGGAGCCGGCCAGCAGGCCCACCACGAGCCCGCCGATGATGCCGGAGACCAAGCCCATGGCGGGCGGGACCCCGGAGGCGATGGCGATGCCCATGCACAGCGGCAGCGCGACCAAGAAGACCACCACGCTCGACAGCAAGTCGTGTCGCAAGATGGTCTGGAAGGTAGACTGCTGGTTCATGATGGCTCCGATTCCACGGCTTCGCTATCGCTGGGGGGCGAGATGCCCCCAGCGATTGACAGCCCTGCCCCGCTTGACCAGCCTACCGGCCTCCACCGCAAAGTAAATTCGATTCTTTGCGGCGAACCGATAGGCCCAGCCTATCAGCGAGGGTCCCGTCCAAACGCTGAACTTCCACCACCTTCGCTACTTCTGGGCGGTCGCCCGGCACGGGGGGGTGCGCGCGGCCAGCCGAGAGCTGCACGTCACCCAGCCCACCATCTCCGAGCAGGTTCGGCAGCTCGAAGAGACCCTGGGCACGCAGCTCTTCCGGCGGGAGGGGCGACGGATGGAGCTCACCGAGCGGGGTGAGGTGGTCTACCGCTACGCCGAGAGCATCTTCGCCATCGGCGACGAGCTCCTCGACGCCCTCGCAGACCGCCCACCGGGCCACAACCGGCGCTTCGTCGTCGGCGTCGCCGATGTGCTCCCCAAGGTGGCCACCGTCAAGCTGCTCGAGCCGGTGCTCGCCGACCCGACCGTGCGCCTCGTGGTGCAGGAATCCCCCCCCGACCACCTGCTCATTCGCCTGGAGAACCACGCCCTGGACGCCGTACTCACCGACGCGCCGGCTCGGCCCACCGTGGCCCCGCGCGCGGTCAGCCACCTGCTCGGCGAGAGCGGCATCGCCTTCTTCGCTCGCCACGACCTGGCCCAGCGCTACCGCGATGGCTTCCCCCACAACCTGAACGGGGCCCCCGTCCTGCTCCCCCAGCCCCACAACTCGCTGCGCCAGAGCCTCGACCGCTGGTTTCGGCAGTCCGACCTGCGCCCCGACACGGTCGGCGAGTTCGATGACGGCGCGATGATCAAGGCTTTCGGCCAAGATGGCTTCGGGCTCTTCCCGGCGCCCACCGTGGTCGCGCAGCAGATCTGTCGGCAGTACCACGTCGACATCGTCGGCACCGTGCCCGACGTCTTCGAGCGCTTCTACCTGGTCACCCTCGACGGCGCGAGCGCCGACCCGGCGGCCCGCGCCATTCGCACGGCGGCCCGTCAGCGCCGGTTTGGGGCGACCTGACGGGCCGGGTGCGCGCGGGGGACGCGCTCAGGCGCTGCGGGCCGACCGCTCGACCACGCGACGAACGGGCACCGAGCTGACCAGGGCGACGTGGTCGTCCCCGCGCTCCAGCTTGAACTCGGTGTCGCCGTCCTCGACCTCGACATAGCGGGCGATGACCTCGAGGATCTCGGCCTTCATCTGCTCGAGCTGGCCGGGCGTGAGGTCGACCTGGTCGTGGATCAGCAGGAACTTGAGGCGCTGCTTGGCCTCCTCGCGGCTCTGCTTGGGGCGGTTGAAGAAGCGATTGATGAGGTCCTTCATCCGGCCACCCCCTGGGCCTTCTCGAAGCCCATCCATTTGCGAAAGGTAGACCAGAAGCCGGTGTCTTCGAAGAGCTCGACCACCGGGAGGTCTTCGCCGTTGATGCGCCGGGCGACCTGCCGGTAGGCCTCGCCCACCAGGCTCTCCTCGTCGAAGGCGACCGGCACGCCGCGGTTGGCGCTCACGATGATGTCTTCGTGGTCGGGCACGATGCCGAGCAGCGGGACCGCCAGGATCTCGAGGATGTCCTCGCGGTTCATCATGTCGCCCGCGGCGACCATGTGGCGCCGGTAGCGGTTGATGATGAGCTGCGGCTCAGGCAGCTCGGCGGCCTCGACCATGCCGATGATGCGGTCGGCGTCACGGATGGCGCTGACCTCCGGCGTGGTGACGATGATGGCCCGGTCTGCGCCGGCGACGGCGTTCTTGAAGCCCTGCTCGATGCCGGCGGGGCAGTCCACCAGCACGTAGTCGAACTCCTCCTTGAGCTTGGCGACCAGGTCGCGCATCTGCTGGGGGGTCACGGCGTCCTTGTCCCGGGTCTGGGCCGCGGGCATCAGAAACAGCCCCTCCACCCGCTTGTCCCGAATGAGGGCCTGCTTCATGCGGCACGACCCCTCGATGACGTGCACCAGGTCGTAGACGATGCGGTTCTCCAGGCCGAGGATCACGTCGAGGTTGCGCAGACCGATGTCTGCGTCCACGACTGCGACCTTCTTGCCCAGTAGGGCGATGGCCACTCCCAGGTTGGCGGTGGTGGTGGTCTTGCCCACCCCGCCCTTGCCCGAGGTGACGACGATGCACTCACTCATGGTGGCTCCGTGCTGTGCTGGCGTCTTGAATCGCGGGCGAGCCCGCGGGGGAGGATGAGGTCATCGCCCGGCCCCGGGCAGGCGCCCGCGGTAGTCCTCGAGGACGATCGCGCCGTCCTCGATGCGAGCGATCTCGGGGGTGTAGGAGCGCGTCGCGGGGCGGTCGCGCTGCAACAGGGTGAGCAGCTTCGAGCCCGACGGCGCGGTGCGCTCGGGCGGGAAGGCGATGCGGTTGCCGATGCGGATCTGCGTGGGCCGCAGATCGAAGCTCAGGATGACGGCCGACTCGTCGCCACGGGCGCCGGCGTGGGCCAGCCCGCGGAGCGCGCCGAGCACCACGATGTGGCCGTCAGCCTCGACCTGGGCGCCGGCGTTGACGTCGCCATAGACCACCACGTCGCCAGAGTGCCGCACGCGCGCGCCGGACCGCAGGGTGCGGTGAACGGCGAAGACGCGGGCGTCGGCGGCGGTGTCTTCTTCGGCGACCGGGGCCGCTTGCGCCGCGGGCTCGGCCGACTCGGTGACGGGCATCGAGGGGTCATCCGACCCGGCGACGGTCGCGTCGGGTGACGACGGGGCGCTGTCGCTCGCGAGC
>JBDQIL010000362.1:0-5359 GCA_040264415.1 Myxococcota bacterium | reverse complement strand
GTGGCCGACAAGACCGGCTACCCGGCCGACATGCTGAGCATGGACATGGACCTCGAGGGTGACCTCGGGGTGGACTCCATCAAGCGGGTGGAGATCCTGGGTGCCATCCAAGAGGCCGCCCCCGAGCTGCCCGAGGTGGACAACAGCCAGCTCGCCGAGATGCGCACGCTGGGCCAGATCGCCGCTGCGCTCGGCGCCGCCGCGCCGGTCGCGTCGGTCGCTGCGGCCCCCGCGGTCGCCACCCCCGCCGCCGCCGCTTCCGCGGGCACCACCGACGTCACCGCCCTCATGCTCGCCGTGGTGGCCGACAAGACCGGCTACCCGGCCGACATGCTGAGCATGGACATGGACCTCGAGGGCGACCTCGGGGTGGACTCCATCAAGCGGGTGGAGATCCTGGGCGCCATGCAAGAGGCCGCCCCCGAGCTGCCCGAGCTCGAGCCCGCCGAGATGGCTGAGCTGCGCACGCTGGGCCAGATCGCAGCGGCCCTGCAGGGCGGCGCGCCGGCTGAGGCGCCGGCCGCGTCCTCCCCCGGAGCGACCCCCGCGGCGACCCCCGCGGCGGGCGGCGCCATCGACCTGTCGGGCCTGCTGCTCGACATCGTGGCCGACAAGACCGGCTACCCCGCCGACATGCTCAGCCTCGACCTGGAGCTCGAGGGCGACCTGGGCATCGACTCGATCAAGCGGGTGGAGATCCTCTCCGCCGTCCAAGAGCAGGCCCCCGAGCTGCCCGAGCTCGAGGCCTCCAGCATGGCCGACCTCACCACCCTGGGGCGCATCATCGACACCCTGCAAGCGCACGCCGGCCGGGGGTCCGGGGAGCCGCGCCCTTTTGACCGTGCGGGGGCGGCCGCGGCCGCTCCCGAGGCGCCGGCCTTCCTCGGCCGCTTCGCTCTGACCGCCGTGCCGGCCCCCGCCCCGGGGCTGGTGCCGGCGGCGGTGCGCGACGCCGGGCCCATCACCGTCATCGACGGCGGCTCCGGGCTCGCCGACGCGGTGGCCGACGCGCTCACGCTGCGGGGCCGATCGGCCCAGGTGTCCGACACCGTGTCTCCGGGCAGCCGCGCCGTGGTCTACCTGGGGGGCCTGCGGCCCGCACCGGGCGCCGGCGATCGCGCCGCCGCCAGCCTCGCCCTCCACGGCGAAGCGTTGGCCGTGGCCCGCGACCTCGCCCCCCACATCGCCGACGGCGGCCTGTTCGTCACGGTGCAGGACACCGGCGGCCGCTTCGGGCTGACCCCCGCGGGCGACGGCCGCGCCTGGCTGGGGGGCCTCGCTGCGCTGGCCCGCACCGCCGCGCTCGAGTGGCCCGCCGCCACCGTGCGCGCCCTCGACCTCGAGCGCGACGGGCGATCCGCGTCTGACCTCGCCGAGATCCTCGCCCTGGAGCTGCTCGAGGGCGGCCCGGAGCGCGAGGTGGGCCTCGATGCCGCAGGCGAGCGGATCACCCTGCGGTCGGTGGCCCACGACCCCGCGCCGTCCACGCTGTCATTGGGCGCGAGCGACGTCGTGGTGGTGTCGGGCGGCGCCCGCGGGGTCACCGCCGAGACGGTGGTGGCCTTGGCCGCCGCCTCCCAGGCCCGCTTCCTGCTGCTCGGCCGCTCGGCCTTGCTCGACGAGCCCGCCGCGGCCGCGGGCGCCCACACCGACGCCGACCTCAAGAAGGCCCTGCTGCTCGACGCCCGCGCGGCGGGCCGCCCGGTCTCTCCCAGAGACCTCGGGCGCCAGGTCTCCCGCATCCTGGCCGGCCGCGAGATCCGAGACACGGTCGCCCGCATCACCGCCGCGGGCGGTCAGGCCCGCTACGTCTCGGCCGACGTCACCGACCCGGCCGCCCTGGCGGGCGCCTTGGCCGGCGCCCGCGCCGACTGGGGGCCCATCACGGCCGTCATCCACGGCGCCGGGGTCATCTGGGACAAGCCCATCGCCGACAAGACCGATGAGGCGTTCGGCCTGGTCTTTCGCACGAAGGTCGCGGGCCTGCAGGCCCTGCTCGACGCCACCGCCGACGCGCCCCTCAAGGCCCTCGTGAACTTCTCCAGCGTGGCCGCCCGGTGCGGCAACGTGGGCCAGTGCGACTACGCCATGGCCAACGAGGTGCTCAACAAGGTGGCGCTGGCCGAGGCCCGCCGCCGCCCGGGCTGCGTGGTGCGGTCGCTGGGCTGGGGGCCCTGGGCCGGCGGCATGGTCACGCCCGCGCTCAAGCGCCGCTTCGAGTCCCTGGGCGTGCCGCTCATCGAGCTCGACGCCGGCGCCCGCGCCCTGGTGCACGAGCTGCAGACCCCGGGCGGTCCGGTGGAGGTCGTGCTCGGCGGCCGCCCGCGGCCCGAGCCGCTGCTGCCCGACGACGCGCCGGTCACCACCGTGCTGCAGGTCGAGGTCTCCGAGGCGCGCCAGCCCTGGCTGGTGAGCCACGCGATCCAAGGCGCCCCGGTGGTGCCGGTGGTGCTCGCGGTGGAGTGGTTCGTGCGCGCCGCGCGCGCGCTGCGCCCCGATCTTCACCTCGACGGCATCGAGGGCCTGAAGGTGCTCGGGGGCATCCGCCTGCCGGCCTGGCCCGAGGCGTCTCGCTTCGACGTGCGCGTGACCGCGCGTCCGGCCGACGGCGCCGGCGCTCAGCTCGCCCTCGAGGTGCGCGACGGTGCTGGAAAGCCCCGGTACCGCGCCACCGCCCGCATGATGGCCGACGCTGGCGAGCCCGGGCTCGCGCCCGCTACGCCGGGCCTCGACAGCTGGGCCGATCGGCCCCTCTACGACGGCCACGTGCTGTTCCACGGCCCAGACCTGCAGGTGCTCTCCGAGCCCGAGGGGGTGTCGGCCGACGGCATGGCGGGCGGCCTCATCGGCCTGAAGCGGGCCGGGTGGCCGGCTGAGGGCTTCCAGACCGACGTGGCCGCCTATGACGGCGCCCTTCAGCTCGCCGTGCTGTGGGGCCGCGAGGTGCTCGGCGGGGCGAGCCTGCCCACCGGCATCGGCTCGATCCGCACCTTCCGCGACACCCCCCCGGATGGCGCGCTGCGCGGGGTGGTCCAGCGCCGCGAGACCGGCCGCGGCCGAGCGGTGTCCGACGTCACCCTGATGGACGCCGAGACGGGCGTGCCCGTGGCCCGGCTCGAGGGCGTCGAGACCCACCTGCGGCCAGACGCCTAGCCCCGACAAGGACGCCATGACCGTCTTCTCGCCGATCGCCATCGTCGGGCGCGCCTGCGTCCTGCCCGGCGCTCTCTCCCCCGAACAGCTCTGGGAGGCCGTGCTCGCGGGCCGCGACCTCACGTCGTCGGCCCCCGAGGGGCGCTGGGGCGTCGATCCGGCCAGCGTGACCACGTCGCCCGACCAGCCCAAGCCCGACCACGCGTGGTCCGACCGCGGCGGCTACGTGCGCGGCTTCGAGCAGGTGTGGGACCCAGAGGGCTTCCGGCTGCCCGCTGCGTCGCTCTCCACCCTCGACCCGCTCTTTCTGTGGACCCTGCACGCCGGCCGCGCCGCCCTGCGCGACGCCGGCCTCGACCCCGCCGAGGTGGGCCCGCGCACCACGGTGGTGATGGGCAACCTGAGCTTCCCCACCTCGGCCGCGGCCCGCTTGGCCGAGGCGGCGTGGCTCGCCCAGTCGCTGGGCGCCGGTGTGGTGCAGCAGGCGGGCCTCGACCTGCCCGACCCGCGCAACCGCTTCCACTCGGGCTTGCCCGCGCTGCTGCTGGCCCAGGCCCTGGGCCTCGAGGCCGGCGCCACCAGCCTCGACGCCGCCTGCGCCAGCGCGCTCTACGCCATCAAGCTGGCCTGCGACCGGCTGCACGACGGCCGCGCCGACGTGGCGCTCGCGGGCGCCGTGAACCGGGCCGACGACCTCTTCATTCATGTGGGATTCTGTGCGTTGAACGCCATGTCCCGGTCGGGCCGGTCGCGCCCCTTCCACGCCGACGCCGACGGCCTCGTGCCCGCCGAGGGCTGCGCCTTCGTGGCGCTCAAGCGGCTCGACGACGCCTTGGCCCAGGGCGACGTCATCCACGGCGTCATCCGGGGCGTGGGCTTGAGCAACGACGGGCGGGGCCGCAGTCTCCTCGCCCCGCTGGCCGCCGGCCAGGAGCGCGCCATCCGCGCGGCCTACGCCCAGGCCGGCCTGCAGCCCGGCGACCTGGGCCTGCTCGAGTGCCACGCCACCGGCACCCCCGTGGGCGACGCCACCGAGCTGCGCAGCACGGCCGCGGCCTTCGGCCCGCGCGCGCAGCCCGTCCCGGTGGGCTCCCTCAAGTCCAACCTGGGCCACCTCGTCACCGTGGCCGGCGTGGCCGGGCTCATCAAGGCCACCGAGGCCCTGCGCCACCGGGTGCGCCCCCCCACGTTGCACGTGGAACAACCCAACCCGGTGCTCTCCGAGACGCCGTTCCGGCCGGTGCTTCAGGCCGAGCCCTGGGGCGACGCGCCCCTGCGCGCGGCGGTCTCGGCCTTCGGCTTTGGCGGCAACAACGCCCACCTCGTGGTCGAGTCGCTCACCGACGAGACCCCGCGCGGCGCCCCCGCGCCCGCCGCCGCCCTGCCGCCGGTCGCGGTCGTGGGGCTGGGCGCGCATGTGGGGGAGGCCACCACGCTGGGCGCCTTCGCCGCCGCGGTGCGCGGCACCGCCCGGCCCGGCGCCACGGCCCGGTCGATCGACGTGGGCCTGCGCGGCCTGCGCTTCCCCCCCGCCGACCTCGACCACACGCTGGCCCAGCAGGCCATGGTCTTGTCGGTGGCCCGCGCGGTCACCGACGACGTGGCGCCCGCCGCTCCCGGTCGCACCGGCGTGGTGGTGGGCATGGGCTGCGACGCCGAGATCGCCCGCTACGGCGCGCGCTGGCGCATGCCCACCCTGGCCGCCCGCCTCGGGCTGCCGGCCGCCTGGGCCGCCGCCGCCCGCGACGCCTTCGTGGGGCCGCTCCCCGCCGCGGGCGTGGTGGGCACCATGCCCAACATCCCGGCCAACCGCATCAACCGCCAGCTCGACGCCGGCGCCTTCGGCTTCACCGTCTCGGCCGAGGAGCTGAGCGGCGGTGTGGCCCTCGACGTCGCGGTGCGCGCCCTGCAGATGGGCGAGGTCGACGCCGTGGTGGTGGGCGCGGTCGACCTGTCGTGCGAGCCCGTGCACCTGTCGTCGGCCTACGCGCTGGGCGACCGCCGCGCGCCCGGTGACGCGGCCGTGGTGGTGGTCCTCAAGCGCGAGGCCGACGCCCGCGCCGCCGGCGACCCCGTGCTGGCCCGCCTGCCCGACGCGCCTCGATTCTCCACGGCTGGCGCCGCCTTGCCGGCCCCCGACGCCCCCCTCTTCGATGATCTGCCGCCCACCGCGGGCCACGCCCACGCCGCCATCGGCCTGGTGCAG
>JBDQIL010000361.1:0-5366 GCA_040264415.1 Myxococcota bacterium | reverse complement strand
GGCGATCACCATCGTCCACAGGGCCTCGTACAAGCCGAGGTCGTGCCGCGGCCCCCCGTACCAGGCCTCGGGGAAGTCCACCGCGAGCAAGAAGTCGCTGCGGGCGCCCACATGATCGTGGGCGCTGAAGCAGCCCAGCCGGCCGAGCACCCAGGCGAACGGGAAGCCGAACATGATCGCGTCGGCGTGCGGCCAGAAGGGGCGCTTGCGGATCACCCGGTAGAACAGGATCGCCCCCAGCACCGCGCCGATGAAGCCGCCCGTGCTGGAGAAGCCAGCCCACACGCGCAGCAGCGCCGCGATGCCCTGCTCTTCGAGCTGGTGGGGGTTGTAGGCCAGCACGTGCACGAGGTGCCCCACCACGAAGCCCAAGCCCACGGTCACCACCGAGCCATCGACCACGTCTTTGACCTCGAGCCCCTTCTGGATGCCTCGAGACCGGGCGATCTCGAGACCGAGCACGAAGCCGAGGGCGACCAGAGTGGCCCAGCTGTCGATGACGACCGGCCCCAGCTCGAGCACGGGGACGGAGAAGTACGGGATCAGGGCGAGCATGGGCGTTCCGGCGGCGTCCCCGCAGAGATAACCCCGTTCGTCGCGCGCGTGTTAGCCGGACGCTCCCGTCCCCCGGAGGACCCCATGGCCATCGTCACCACCGACATCCTCATCGAAGGCAAGCGCCGCGACGACGTCTTCGCATGGCTCGGCGACCCGGCCAACCACGCCGCCTTCCTGACCGACGCCTTCGACGGCTTCGAGCAGAACGGCCCAGGAGACTTCACCCTGCAGGTCACCGCGGCCGGCAAGACGCGCGCCCTCGGGTACCGCTTCGACCGCGTCGACGACAGCCATGGTGGGCGGCGCGTGCTGGTCGAGACCACCGGCAAGCGCTTCCGCGGCAAGCTGCACTACAGCCTGCGCACCATGAAGCCCAGCCGCAACACGCTGGTCACGCTGCACATGGACTACGATCCGGGCGGCGGCCTCGGCTTCCTGCTCGATCGCGGCGGGCTGAACGAGCACCTCGAGGCCTGCGCGAAGCGAGCCCTCGAGAACCTCGGCCGGGTCATGCCCCGCGAGTAGCGCTCAGCGCACCGGCAGCGCCATCAGCAGGTCGTCACGCAGCCGACCGTCGGCCTCCCGCGCCTCCCCCACGCGGCGCCCCTCCTCGGTGAAGCCGAGAGACCGGTAGAGCCCCACGGCTGGCGCGTTGTCGGCGAAGACCGACAGGCTCACCTTGAGCAGGTGGGGGTTCGCCCGCGCGAGCGCCAGCGCGTGCCCCACGAGCGCCCGCCCGACGCCGCGTCCCCGCGACCCCGCGGCCACCCGCACCTCGAGCCGGGCCACATGCCGCAGCCGCCGCAGGCGACCACCGGTGAGCGTGACCAAGCCCACCACCTGTCGGTCGAGCAGGCCGACCCGCACCACCGAGTTGTCGCGCTGGTCGGCTTCCACCAGCCGCTCGAGCGCCCGCGCCGGGTCGAGCGGCAGCTCGTCCGGGTCGCTCAAGAAGAAGCGCCCCTCAGCCGAGACGCTCCGCACCAAGTCGGACAGCGGCCCTCCGTCGGCTGGACGGGGGGGGCGCACGGTCAGCGGCCCCGCCGCCGTCTGCAGGGTCTCGGTCGCCAGGCGAGCGGCCATCCGCTCGGCGGGGGTCACGGCCGCGTCACCGGTCGCGGATCTCGGCGATCACGTCGTCGTCGAGGATGACCTCACGCAGGAAGGTGCGGTTGGCCTGGTACTCGGTCTTGGAGCCCGGCTGCCACACCAGCACGCTGCCGTCGGGGTGCGCTTCGAACTTGTAGATGAACATCAGGCTGCGCTGCGCCTGCCGACCGGCCAGCTTGCGCGACTTCATGGGGCGGCCCCACGACATGGTGAGCATGTCGACGGTCCAGCCGGTCTGCACGCCACCTTCGACGATCTTGGTGCGAATGTGGTCGGGGTACTGGTAGAAGGTGTCCCAGAGGGACTTCGGCGGGAGGCCCGGGAGCATGAACTCCTTGAGGTACTGGTTCCGCTCCTCTTCGGTCTTCAGCTTGAGGTAGGCCTTGCGCTGCTCCTCGTCCAGGAACGCTCGCACCGCGTAGTAGTGGTCGAACTCGGTGTCGCTGAGGTTCTTGACCAGCCGGGTGTAGGAGCAGCCGGGGGCCACCACCGGGGTGGTGACGGCCAGGGCGAGGGCGAGCAGCAGGCGGCGCATGGAGGCTCCAGGGGGACGGTCGAGCAGGCTAACCCCCGACCCCCGGCGTTGCAGCCGCGCTCAGTACTTGACCGAGCAGCCATAGGGCTTCTGGTGGCCGTAGGGCGCGGTGCCGTCCTGGGTGACCTGGGTGAGCACCTCGTCGGCGAAGACGCGGTGGGCGTCGCCCGAGACCTTGCCGAGCGGCGCGTTGTCGAGGGCGCCGTTGTAGACCAGTGTGCCGGCCGGGTTGATCACCACGATCTGCGGGGTGGTCTTGGCGCCATAGGTGCGCCCCACCTCGCCCGCCTCGTCGAGGAGCACCGAGGCCGGCATGCCCCAGGCGGCCTTGGCGGCGCGGTTGCGCTCGACGCCCGCGCCTTGTTTGCCGGCCTTGCCCGAGTTGATGGCTGCGACCACGACGCCCTCGCCGATCCAGCGGCCTGCGAACGACCCCAGTGGGCCCTGGTCGTAGGCGTACTTGACGAAGGGGCAGTCGGGGTTGAACCACTCGAGCACCACGGTCGAGCCGCGCTTGTCGGAGAGCTTGAACGGCGCGCCGTCGAGGTCGTTGAGGGTGAAGTCGGGCGCAGGCTGGCCGACCACCGCGGCGGCGGCGGCATCGACCGGGACCGGCAGCGCGGGGGCGCAGGCCGCCACCACAGCGACGAGGGGGAGCAGGGCACGCATGGGGTCCTCCGGGGCTTGGGGTAGGGCTACCCTGTCCCCGAGCCCGCGCAGGTGCGAACCTGCGACACCCCGAATCGAGCGCGCTGCATGAAGGAGACCATCCGCGGACCAGCGACCGACGCCCACAAGGCGTGGTCGGTCATCGGTGACACCGATCACCTCAACCGGCTGGCGGCCAACCCGCCGCTGGTCATGAAGATGGTGCAGACCGACGACGACTACCCTGAGGTGCGGGGCGAGCTGGTGGGCCCCGGGCCGATTCGGCACCGCTACGTCGAGGCGGACAGCCGCTGGCTGCGCCACCGCTGGTTTCGCCAGGAGCGCATCATCACCGGACCGCTCATGCGGCGCACGCTCTTCGAGGCCCGGCTCATCCCCGAGGGAGAGGGCTTCATCCCCGAGATCACGCTCACGGTGGAGGCCACCAACGCCCTCACGGGCCTGCCGGTCTACGCCACCGCGCGCCGCGGCATGGCCGCCTGGAAGGCCGAACTCGACCGCCTCCCCCCCGTGGGTGCCGATCTCGAGCGGCGCACGGCCCGCGCGCTGCCGAGCGTGGTGCAGGAGGCGCTGGCGCGCTGGAGCGACCAGAGTGACGCCGAGATCGTCGCAAAGATGCGGGTGTGGCTCACCCAGGCCCGCGCCGCCGCGCTCCGCGAGATTCGCCCCTACCGCCTCGCGGACGCATGGCAGATCGACCGGCGACGGGTGCTCGAGTCGTTCTTGGAGGGGGCCAAGGCGGGCGCGCTCGAGCTGTACTGGACCCTCCGCTGCCCACGCTGCGACGCCGGCGTGGGCGGGGGCGAGTCGCTCTCCAACATCGCCGACCAGGCCAGCTGCCCGTCGTGCCGCATCCACTTCGGGCCCGACCTCGCCGACACCGTCGAGGTGCTCCTCGCCGCCCACCCGGCGATCCGCCCGCCGCCCGCTGAGCGATTCTGCACGCTCTACCCAGCCGATCGCCCCGACGTGCTGATGCTCGTCACGCTGCAGCCCGAGTCCGTCGAAGACCACGCCATCACCCTGCCCCCGGGCCGCTGGTTCTTGGGATCGGGCGGGATCCGCCCCGACCTCGAGCTGATCACCGACCGCGCGGCCACCGGCGCGCTGGAGTGGGCGCCCGACACCGGCGCAGGCCCCGCCCGCATCTCGCCCGGCGCCGTGCACCTGCGCCTCCACAACCCCACCCGGGGGCGGCTGCGCGTGCAGCTCGCGGGTGAGATCGACCGCGAAGACCGCCTGAGCGCCGCCGAGCTGTCGACGCTGCCCGCGTACCGCCGCACCTTCGGCGCCCAGGTGCTCGCCCCCGATGTGCGCATCGCCGTGAAGGCCATGGCGATCCTCTTCACCGACCTCACCGGGTCGGCGGCGCTCTACCACGAGCAGGGGGACGCCGGCGCCTTCCAGCTCGTACACGACCACTTCGCGGTGCTCGACGCCGTGGTGGAGCGACACGGCGGCGTGCGGGTGAAGACCATCGGCGACGCGCTGATGGCGGCGTTCTCCGATCCAGGGCCGGCCGCGGCGGCCGCGGTCGAGCTGCAACAGGCCTTCGGCGCCTGGATCGCCGAGCTCTCGATGCGGCGGCCACCGGGCCTCAAGGTGGGCCTTCACTACGGACCGGTGATGGCCGTGCACACCGATCAGGCGGGCCTCGACTACTTCGGCGGCACGGTGAACCTCGCCGCCCGCTGCGAGGGCCAGGCCGAGCGAGGCCAGGTCATCTTCACGGCAGCGGTCGCCGAGAGCCCGGGCGTGCAGCGAGCGCTGGCGGCGTGGGGCGGCACGGTGGAGCGCTTCGCGGCTGAGGTCAAGGGCATCCCAGGAGAGCAGACCCTCCACCGCGCGATCGTCAGCGCCCCACACCCGGCGCAGGTGGATCCCGCCCGATAGCGGCGGCACCGCGCAGCTTTCGGCGCGGTTTCAGGACCCCGTCGCGGTGGGTCGGCCGTGATAGGGTGCTGAGTCAGGAGGTCTCATGGCCCGCGCGCTCCGCCACCCCGAACACATCCACCCGCCGCGGCTGGGCGACGGCGCGTCGGATGATGCCGCTGGCGACGACGGCGGCGTGACCTCAGGCGGCGCGGGCTCCCCCGAGGCCGCCTCCGAGGCGCTCGGCCTCGACGTGAACCCAGACGGCAGCCTCAAGGTGGACATCGGCGAAGACACCGAGTTTCGGGTCACGCCCACCTCCGTCGAGTACGTGCCCACGACCGACGAGCACATGACGATCGCGGCGGCCAAGCGCTTCCTCCGCGACCCCCTGCAGCCCCTCCGCGCCGAGTTCTTCCGCAACGTGGCCCGCCCCTGGCAGGAGTTCACCAAGGGCAAGGCCGCCATCAACCGCTTCGCCCGCGACCCCCTGCAAGGCGTGCGCGACGAGGTCTACCGGAACCTCCCGCTGCAGGAATACGCCCAGGGGCGGGCCACGTTGCGGAAGAACTCGGCGCGGAGGGGCTGCAGGGGGTCGCGGAGGAAGCGCTTGGCCGCCGCG